>JBFYRA010000066.1:0-6398 GCA_041302485.1 Candidatus Bipolaricaulota bacterium | reverse complement strand
CGCCTGCGGGACAGCGAGTTCGCCGAGTGAACGTGCGCCTTGACAGAGTTCGCGCATCGATTCGAACGTTTTCTTCTCTCCGCTTCCGCCTGACGTGCAGAAGAACGCGACGGGCTTGCCTGTGAGATCCGCGGCGCCGAGGTATGCGCGCACGGCGGGAACGAGATTCCAGCCCCAGACGGGCGACCCGACGAAGATGAGGTCGTAGTCACTGGCCCGCTTCTTGGCCGGCTCGATCGAGCTGGCGCGTTGGCGCATCCCATCGCGGCCGGCATGGAGGAACCCGAGGATCCCCGTGCGTTTTACGCCAACTTCCAGAAGCTCCTCCGTCTCGGCACCGAGCGCCTTGGCGATCTCCTCCGCGACGCGGCGCGTGTTGCCCGACTTCGAGTAGTAGACGACGAGTGTCTTCATCCGTACCTCCAGAAGCTCCCAGGCTACAAAGACGCTCTGGCGGCGTCAATCGAGTCGGACGTGGCGTCGGAGTGCGAGGTCGACATCCCATCGGCCCACGCGGGAGCGAAGTGCCAGGCCGAGCGAAGCTCGTCGCGCAGCGCGCGCGCCGCCGGCTCGATCCCCTCAAGCTGGCGCCAGAACGCGAGGGAATGGTTCATGTGCTCGGTGTGACAGAGTTCGTGCAACAGGACATAACGGACGAGATGGGGTGGGAGGAACAGAAGCGCCGCGTTGAGCGAAAGAGCGGGAGCCGGGCGGCGTCCGGCCTCTGCGGAGCGGCGCGAGCAGCTGCCCCAGCGGCTCTTCTGCCACCGGATCGAGATCGTGCAGGCCCGCAGGTCGTGCGCGGCAGCCTCCGTCGCCACCCGGTCGGTCAGGGCGAGCCTTGCCTTCCGAGCGAGCCAGCGCTTGAGCGCCGACCTCCACAGCTCGGGCGAGTGGACGGGGCCTGAGATCTCGAGACGCAGGCCGTCTGCCTCGCGGACGATCGCGCGTCGGGCCTCGCTTGGGGTGGCGATCACAATCCACGACTCGCCGAGCGCGCGCAACTCGATCGTAGCGGGGAGGCGGTCAGGCGGCGTCGGGTCGAGCAGACGGCGCTGCTGCTCAAGCTCGCGGCCGGCTCGATCGATCCACCGCGCCTTGCGGCGCAGGAGTGCCGGGATCTCACTCCGATCGAATCCGGGCGGCACGACGACCTCGAGCCCGGCGCGCAGCGAGAAGCGAAGGTGAACATGCTTTGCGCGGCGACTCTCGCGCACGGAGTGCTTCGGAAGAGGCGGCTCGAGCGTCATGCCGGCATTCTCAGACAGGAGCCGGCGGCGCGCAACAGAGGCCGCTACGGGCCGCGACGTGCGGCCGCGACGTAGAGGGCGACGGCGACGGCGGTCGGAAGGCTGAGAGAGTCCACGTCTTGCGCCTGCACGATCGCGACCGACACCGCGGTCTCGTGGAAGTCCTCCGCGAGTCCGTGCGACTCATTTCCGAACACCAGCGCACAGGGCGAGGCGAATCGGGTCTCGGCGAGCGGCGCCCGGCCGTCGGTCATGAATGCGTAGGCAGGGCGTGGGAATGCGCGCGCGTAGTCGGCGAACGCATCGAAGTAAGCAAAGGAGAGTCGGAACAACGCGCCCATCGACGCCCGGACGACCTTCGGGTCGAACGCGTCGGCCGCCGGGCGCACGAGAGCGAGGTTGCGGAAGCCGAAGCCGACCATCGTCCGCGCGATCGTCCCGAGATTGCCCATGTCAGCCGGCTCGACGAGGACGACGTGATCGGCGCCGGGATCGAGCTGCGTTTCGTACTTGCGGAACGCGGCGAGTGCGAGATGGCTTCCGCGCGGCGACAGGCGCTCGATCGCGCGGTCGTCCACCGCGACCTCGATGCCCCGTGCTGTGCACGCGGCGCGGATCTTCGCGACGCCCTCGTTGGGGTCGGCGCGGCTCGAGAGCAGGATGCGCTCGACGGCCTCCGGACGCACGGCGAGGAGCTCGAGCGTCGAGAACACGCCCTCGGCGTACGAGATCGGGGACTCACGTCGGTAGCGCAGGAGGCGGCTCGTCATGGTTTCATTGTACCGGTCGCAGGGCTGGCCAAGTGGGTGATAGATGAAGATACCCACAAATACACGCTTTCTACCTCTTGACACGCACCGGGGCCGGGCCTATGGTAGAGAAATCACGGCCGGGTGGGGGCCCTGCGTAGGCCTGTCGGGTTCTTCTGAACTCGTCGGGGCTTCGGTGAAGGGGGATAGCGTGTCGGGTGTTGTCATGAGTGGCTCGTCTGCTGCGGCAGCGGGTCTTTTCTTTTGATCGGCGAGGAGGCTTGGCGCACGGCGGCTTGAGAGCCGCCCGGCGCGAGAAGGGCACGAGAACAGAAAGGGAGCGCAACGAACCGCGATATGGTCCCCTGCCAGGGAAGACACACTGCATTCGCGCACTCCCTCTGTTTTTCTTCGACCAAGCTACGCGGCGCGCTGTCGGCGTGCGCGGACGACAAGGTCGTTGTGTGGTGACAGGTGTCTGAGCCCAAGGAGGATGGGAGCATGGCACGCGGGGGGAAAGAGAGCATCCGACCGCGCGGAGCGGCTGGGCAGAGGAGTAGAAGGGACGCGTGTCGCTGGTTGCGTCACGGGTGTAGTCTCGCCATCGCGATCGCATGCGTCATCGTGGCGGGCGTCGCGACCGCGGCGCAGTTGTCGGGTCAGTTCGGGCTCGACTTCGTGGCGAGGAGGATTCCCACGACGCTGACCGACGAGATCGCGCTGGACACACCCACCGAGTTCGCCATGCTCGAGTTCGCGATCGCGTCGAATCTCGACATCAACGTCGACACAAGCTTTGGCGAGATCGACCTCGACCTCGCGACGAACATGGCAGGGCCCGAGCACGCGGTGGGCGTCGCGGATTTCGCCATCGCGCCGATCGACCTCGGCGGATCGACGCTCGAGGACATCCACGCGATCGGAGAGATGTGGTTTGCCGTGCCGTCCGAGGGCGTCACCGACGTGAACAACCTCCCGAACAGCGCCGTCATTCCTCCTGGCAACCCGCTGTTCGTGTCGGCGCGGTTCACCGGCTCGTTCGAGTGCGAAGGCTTCGAGGGGAGCTGCCTGTTCATGCTCGAAGATGTCACGTTTCCCAACCCCAACTCCTCGTTCACCCCGCTCACCTACGACCACGAGGACCAGGACTTCGGACTCGGGAGCATTTGGTCTCTCTCCTGGAGCACTCCCCTCGGATCGTTCGCCAGCCTGAAGGCGGGAATCAACGCAAGCGGTGGGGCGAAGGTCATCAAGGGGTACTCGGACAGCGGCCGCGTCGACTCCGGCGTCTGCTCGCCGGAATGGGGGAACTGCTTCCTGAACGGATCTCTCGGCGGGATCCCTCTGTGCGACGTGTCGCTCGGGATCGCCACGCTGTCCGACGTGACTGCCGGAGTTGCGTTCAGCGTCTCGACCACGCAGACGCTGTCGGCGACGCTCAGCATCTCAGGCAAGATCGACGGCAAGTACAGCGCGAGCACGTCGATCAGCCTGCTCACGGATCCCATGACCTCGTCGGGCCTCAATGTCAGGGGATCGGCGGGCTGTTTTGACTTCGGCATCAGTCTGGACAAGCTTGAGATCACATCGCTGTCAGCCGGGTGTACCACGCCGCTGAGTTTTGGCGCGATCGCGGGCTCGTTCGGAGTGAGCGCCACGGGTCTGACGGACGGTCTGACGGGGCTCTCGGGGAGGCTATCGCTCGGCCAGGGGCTCTTCTCTGCCGGCACCAGCGTGGCGTTCGCCCAACGAGGAGACGACTTCGGCTTTGCCAGTTGGTCGACCCAACTTTCGTTCCGGTTCTCGCCGGGAACGATCTCCGTCCAGGCCACGTTCGGCCGTTTCGGATTGACGCGCGCCTCGATCAGCACGGGCGTCAGCTTCTAGGAGGATGACATGAACAACACGAACGAAAGCCGAGAGCGCGCGCATGGAGAACCACGCAGACTCGCCCGACTCCTGCTCTGCTCCGCTCTGCTGGCCCTCATGGCCCTTCCTGCGCTGGCGCAGATCCCCGTCACCGTCACGGTCACGGGCGTCGACGCCCCCAACGAGCCCTCGGTGGTGGGGCAGGCGTACTACGTGCGGTTCGAGGTCGTTCGGGCCGCCGCAAACCCGAGCGGCTACAACCTCTACGGCACGATCACGGTCGACGACGGCAAAGGGAACACGTGCAGCCGGACGGCGAGCACGGGAACGTACCCCGACGGCTGGACGTGGGGCTGCACACTCACGTCGTACGACGTCGGCACGTTGACGCTGACCGCAACCTTCGTGCCCCAGAATCCGGCGCAGTTCGGATCTGGATCGGGGACGCGGCTTCACGAGGTACTCCCGGCGACGGGCGTGACCGTCTTCGTCTCCGACACGCCGCTGGTCGTGAACGAGACCGCAACAGGGACGGTCGTCGTCCAAGGCATTCCCGAGAACTACTCCTCTCCGCCGACCGGCACCGTGACGCTCACGCACACCGGCAATGGAACCCTCACCCCGGCCTCGCACGCCCTCACGGCGGCCGAAGGAGGGCGGTTCGAGTTCACGTACACGCCGACGGATGCCGCGACGACGCCGCACGTGATCACCGCGTCGTACGCTAGCGACGGCACGTACGCAAGCGGCAGCGACACGTTCAGCCAAGCGGTCGAGAAACGCGCCGCCGACATCCGCATCTTGTGCGACCCCGCGACCGCATTCATCGGGCAGCCCGTGACGTGCCAGATCCACGTTGAAGACGACACCACGGCGGGGACGGCCGGCTCGTTCAGCGGCGTTGAGCTCACCTTGAGCGACGGGACCAAGGCCGGCACGTTCTCGGACGACACCCCGACGCTCGACGCGAGCGGCAACTGCACCGTGACGTACACGCCGGGAGCTTGGGATGCCGGCACCGGCACGGCCACGACAACGATCTCGGCCTCCATCGCGTCGTCCAACGTCTACGAGAGCACGGCCGGGACGTCGTCGCTCACCGTGAAGCTGCGCCCGACACAGACGACGGTCACAGGCTCTTCGGACACGCTCCTGGTGAACGAGGGGTGCTCCTACACTGTGCTGGTCGAGGATGTCGCGGGCGCCGGAACGGCATCCTCGCCCGCGGGGGCGCTCGTCTACACCTCCTATCTGGCTGGGGACGCGACGCGCGCGCCCTCGTCAGGAACGGCTCCGTCCGGATCGTTCACCTACACGTGCACGGGCCTTGACGGAGACGCCGGCATCGACACCGTCTACGCCCACTACACAGCCAACGACGGGATCCACGAGAACAGCGGGGGTGCATTCGGGCAGGGAGTGCAACGGCGTCCGACAACGACGCTCGTGACCGGCTACTCCACGCCCACCGGAGTCAGCTGTACGGCGACGGTGACCGAGGCCGCAGGACTTGCGGGGACAGCCACCGACCTTCGCGGCAACATCGAGACGTTCCAATCTCTCGACTCTCCCCCGTACTACGAGATGGCCCCCGTGTGCTCGGGGCTCGGGCCGGACTCCATCCTCACCTGCGCCGACTTCGCCGTGGCGTCCGACTCGCCCATGGCGAATGTGTCCGTGAAATATGAACCTACCGATCGCGTGCACCTCGCGTCGACGGGCGGAGTCACGGTCAATCGCTTCGACCAGTACACCGAGGACCCCGGCGACGGAACGACGGGCGCCGCGTGCGACGAGGGCTGCGGGTCCGGCGGCCTAGACATCGAGAACATGATCCTCGCCCTCAACGCGACCGAGGAGGCCCTCAAGGCCGTGAAGTGGGGTCTTGATATCGCGGCCCTGATCATCGATGTCCTCCCCGACGGCGTCATCACCGGCGGGCTCATTGTCCAGACGGGCGTCACGATCCCGTACAGCGACATCGCCAAGGCCATCATCGAGGGGGTAGGCATCGCCCTCGACATCGCGATCGAAATCATGGAAATCGACCTCGATGACGACGGGATCCCCGACGTCATTGAGGAGAACACCACGCACACCGACCCGTTCGACATCGACAGCGACGGGGACGGCATGAGCGACCTCGACGAGATCGACGAAGCGGGCGGGTACTATGGCGGCTCCCGCCGCCCGAGCCCGAACGACTCCGACTCGGACGACGACGGCATCTCGGACGGCGACGAAGTCAGTCTGACCCACACCAACTTCTGTGTTGCCGATACGGACTGCGACACCGCAAGCGACGGCGTGGAGAGCGACACCTGGGCGTTGGTCGAGATCCGCGACCACGCCGATCCGTTGATGCAAGACACCGACGGCGACGGCCTGCGCGACGACCTCGAGATCGCGGCCGGCTGTCCGTACGTCAACGACGACGATTCCGACGACGATGGACTTCAGGACGGCTACGAGGACACGAGCCGGGACGGCGTCTTCGATCTCGGAGGCATTGGGGATACAGGGTCGACCG
>JBFYRA010000043.1:0-3147 GCA_041302485.1 Candidatus Bipolaricaulota bacterium | reverse complement strand
CGAAGCCGTTCTACCTCTCGACGCGACGGCTGGGCACGCTCGACGCGCGGATTGTCGCGTCACCGTAGCCCACAGGGGCAACGCCGTCGCGACTTCCAGTCGCTTCATCGCGGCGGCTGGGCCGGGGACGGTACACATCCGCACTTGGGACCGGGCCGCAGGCACTGGGGTCCGGCATGTGAGGGTCGGCACCTCGCGGGCGCGCGGCATCGGCTGGTTGCCGGGCGGAAGGGTCTTGGCGATGACCTGCGGCAACGGCAAAGTCCAGCTCTGGGATCCAACGAGCGGCATTCCCCGACGCACGGGGGGCCGCTCGCTCCTAGACCTCGTTCGTGACGAACGGCTTCTTGTCTTCTCGGCACATGAGTTGAACAGCGTGCCGGCCGGTCGACACGGCCGGCGGGAGTCCGCCTCCCGGGGCGATCCACTGGCCGACCATGTAGAAGTTGGAGAGCCCGGGCAGAGTCTTCGGCAGCCCGGCACCGAGCGACCTGGCGTTCGGCAGCCAGCCTTCGTAGCTGCCGCGCCAGTTGCCGGTGTAGCGTTCCCACGTCGTCGGCGTCGCGACATCGCGCATCTCGACCTTGGTTCGAATGCCGGACAGGCGCTGATCGAGCGCGTCGATCACTCGTTCTGCCGCAAGCTCCTTCTCGGCGCGGTACTTGGCCGGGTCCGCGCTCAAGGCCTTCCAGCGATCGTAGTCCGAGCTGATCATCGCGATGACCGTCGTCTTGCCTGTCGGGGCGAGAGAGCGATCGAAGTTGTAGACGTGGATCGAGAGCCGGTCGCGCGCCTTCCCGTCGATCTCGACCTTCGGGTCGAGCGGGAAACTGATGCCCGAATTCGTCCGCGACAGGTTATCGAACGGGTCGGCAACTCCCAGCGCGACGTAAAGGAGCGGCGGGAAGAGTGTCATGCCTCCTTCGTACGGCTTCCGCACCTCGTCGTTCACGTAGCGGCCTTCGAGCATGTCGAAGATCGTCGTTCGGCCGTCGGCGGCCGAGATGACAATGTCGGCCGTGTGCTCGCTCCCGTCCGCGAGTCGCACGCCGACGGCGCGGTCGTTCTCCGTGAGGATCTTCTCGACGCGCGCGGAGTAGCGAATCCGGCCCCCGAGGTCGCGGAAGCGCTTCTCGATGTTGCGCACGAAGGGAAGCGAGCCCCCCAGCGGATATCCGGCCGACTTCGTCGCCTGCCACATGAGAGGGAAGATCAGGCCGAGCATCGGCCACGATTCGGCGTCGCTCGCCATGCTCGAGAACGCTTCCTTCAGAAGAGGGCTCTTGAGGCGCTTCGCGAAGTCTTGGACGCTCATCCTTCCCCACTTCGCGAACGCGGGCAGCATCGGCACAAGTCGCGCCAGCCCGGCGACCTTGTCTCCGATCGTGGACAGCTCGGGCGCCTTCTCCGGCGACATGTCGAAGCGGGAGAGTCGGCGAATCGCCCCTGTGAGCGCGCGAATCGCCTTCGCATCCTCGGGCCCGAGCTCAAGGAGGTGCTTCTCGAACCGATCCACATCGCGGTAGAAGATGAGCGCGCGCCCGCCCTTGAGCTCGACACGCATGAACTCGTCTTGGTCGATGATCGTCGAGCCCTCCAGCGCCCCGACCTCGCGCCACAGCTTGTGGTAGGAAGATGCCGGACTGGTCCCAACGAGCCAGTGGATGCAGCTATCGATCGTGTATCCGTTCCGCTGCCACGCGGTGCAGACGCCGCCCGGCAGGTTGTGCATCTCGAAGATCGTGGCCTTGTACCCGTTCATCTGCGCGTAGCAGCCGGCGCACAGTCCCGCGACGCCGCCGCCGATGATGGCGACTGTCTTCCGCTCCACGCCCGTCTTCTGCCCTGCCATCGCGTCCTCCTCTTCGCGCCGGTGAGCCTATCGGACCGAGCTTCCGCTGGCAAGACGAAGCCCTGCGTCTCCGCAGGGCCTCGTGCTTCGCTCCATGGTGGAGCACGCGCGGCTTCTCACTCCGCTACGGTTCCTAGCTATTTCTTCTCTAGCCCCTCCGCGGGAATGCCGACGGCCGCCAGGACGTCGCCAAGCTTGCCAGCTCGCGCCAGTCCGGTCAGCGATGCGAAGAACGCGCTCATCGCGCCCTGATCGCCGCTCCCGCCCGCCACCGACACTTCGGGCACGAACGGCTGCTGGCTCGAGGCAAGGGCCTGCACGACGTTCACGAGCGTCGTCCCTTCCCTGCCCAACGCCTCGATCTGCCGCATGTACCCGTCGGCTTTGGCCAACGCGACGGCACGGACTTCCGCGCCCTTCGCGGTTCCCACCTTCTCGAGGTAGGTCGCCTCGCCGTCGGCTTCGCGCATGCGGGCCGCCGCCGTGTTCTGGGCGATGTCGATCCCGACGCTCGACCGCGCCAGCGCCGCCTGCTGGTCGGCGAGTCCGCGCTGTTGCTCGGTCGAGATGCGCGCTGTCTCCGCCGCCTGCTGCTTCTGCAGGGTGAGGATCTGCTGGTTCGCGATCTCGCGTTCGGTGAGCACCTTCGTCAGTTCCTCGGGCAGGATGACGTCCTGGATGAACACGCCTCGGGTGTCGACGTTGTAGACCTGCAGCTGTTTCATGATGTGCTGGAACGCCTCTTCCTGAACCTTCTGACGATTCTCGATGAACTGAATCGCTGGCATGCTCTGCAGCTTGTCGCGGAAGTGGTTACCCACCGCCGCTTGCAGAACCTCGTTGACGAGATTCTGCATCGTCCCCACCGCGGAGATGACGCGCGACGCCATCGTGTCGGGCACGTGAATCTGCACCTGCAGATCGATCTTGAACACGAACCCCTCGCGGCTCTTGGCCACGATCTGGCTCAGGTGCCGGTCGAGTTTGTGAGCCTCGGAGACCTGCGTCGCCCAGTTGAGCGTCAGGATCGATGTCGGAACGATCTCGGCGTCGTAGCAGCGCGGGTTGATCGCGTACTTGCCCGTGCGCACCGTTTCCTGCCAGATGCCGCGGTGGCCGGGCCGAACGAGCGTGCCGAAGCGGAATGCCTCGCCCGACGTGTCTTGCGGGACAAGCCCGACGTAGGACTTGACGACCGCCACCTGGCCCTGCTCCACGACGAGCATCGGGACAAGCTCGACCTCGACGAGGTACGGGTTCAGGTTGAACGTCCCGTAGAGCAGCGGATCATGCTG
>JBFYRA010000026.1:0-22767 GCA_041302485.1 Candidatus Bipolaricaulota bacterium | reverse complement strand
GCCGACGCCGTCGAGGCCGGGGCCGAGGCACTCGGTGCTGAAGCACTCGGTGCTGAAGCACTCGGTGCTGAAGCACTCGGCGCCGAGGCGCCGGGTGCTCCAGCCTTCGCGCCGCGGCTCGTCGGCGGCGCGTCGTCCTTCAGCAGGGTCTTCGTCTGGGCCGGCTCCACGACACCGGACGCATTGCGGCTGTAGAACGACACCGCTCGCGCGCCGTCCTCGCCCGTGATGCGGAACGGTCCGACGTAGCGCAGCCAGTTCCCGTCGTTGATCCGGTAGTAGGTCTCCGCCCGACCGTACGTCGACTCCTGCGTCCGCCGCAGCGTGATGACGGTCGCCGAAGTGATCCATGTGCCCCGCGCGTCCACGAGCTTCGGCTCGCCAAGGTCCATGACCGTCTGCGGCGCGTGGTTGTCGAGCAGGAACGACACGGTCTTCTTGGGCTCTGCGTTCCCGAGCTTGTCGATCCCGTAGTACGCGACCTTCCGCGGGCCGTCGTCCCCCTTGAGCAGGATGGGCCCGCCGTAGGTCGTCCACGTCCCGCCGTCGATCGAGTACTTGATCTCGGCGAGGCCGCTGCCGAGATCGGCGGCCGTGAGCGTGATCGGGGTCTGCGACGTCACGACAAGCGAGCCGTCGGGAGCCACGAGGTTCCCGGCGTAGCTCGGCCCGGCGGGCGCCACTTCGGTCAGCTCGACCGGCGAGGTCATGAGCGGCTTCTGGTCTCCGAGCGGGTAGTAGGGCTCATCGCCGACGCCGTCCTTGTTCTGGTCGACGCCGCGGTAGTCGCTCCAGTAGTTTCCCGTCTTGCCCTCGTACCAGATGTTCCAGTGCTGCGGGTCGTAGGCGGCGAGTCCGTTGTCGACGAAGCTGTTCCCGGTGATCACGTTCTCCTGAGACACCGCGGCCATGACGACGCCGTAGCGGCACTCGCTGATCACGCTCTTCTCGATCCGGTTCTCGCTCGAGTTGAGCAGGAAGACGGCGGTGTCGGATCCCATGATCTGGACCCCTTCGACCCGTCCGTTCTTGACGGAGTTCAGGTACACGCCTGCAACGCGGGCTCCCTCAATCACGCAATCACGCACGACGAAGTGGCTCGTCGTGTGATCGATGTAGACCCCATAGTCGGCGTTCGCCGGCGCGATGCTCCACCCCTCGATGATGTACGGATCCGCAGCCGTGCCGCTGCCGGACATCACCCCGTTCGAGGTCGTGAAGTCGTCGTCGCCAAAGATATAGA
The DNA here is from genome assembly GCA_041302485.1 of Candidatus Bipolaricaulota bacterium. GTDB lineage: Bacteria > Bipolaricaulota > Bipolaricaulia > UBA7950 > UBA9294 > CAIOGO01. Next base: position 21,524 of record JBFYRA010000026.1, on the reverse strand, counting down.
TCGGCTCGTGGGTGCCCCACCACCAGAACCCACCAACCTGCCCCCCCACCAGGCCGGCCGACACGACGGCGATCACCACGAACGCCATCGCCCATACGACCTTCCTGCCCATAATGTCCTCCTTCAGCTTGTCGAGCAGGCCAGAATACCACGCGGCGGGCCGCAAGGAAACCCCTACGGCATGGCCTCGCGGCCCACGGCTGCAAAGAACACGTCTTCCAGATCGGTTTCCCCGTACGTCGCCCCCAGCTCGCGCTGCGTTCCCGAGGCGTGGATCCTCCCGCGGTAGAGGATCGCCACGCGGTCGCAGAGCTTCTCGGCCAGCCGCATGACGTGGGTCGAGAGGAGAATCGTGCGTCCCTGCGAGCGGAACAGCGCCACGGTCTCTTCGACACTGCGCGCCGCCATAATGTCGAGCCCGAACGTCGGCTCGTCGAGGATCAGGACCGCCGGATCGTGCAGGATGCTCCGCGCGAGCGACAGCTTCTGCCTCTCGCCCGTGGAGAACGTGCCGACGCGACGATCGGCCAGCGCGGTCATCTGGAGCATCTCAAACGCTTCGCCGGCACGCCGTGTGATCGCCTCATCGGAGAGGCCGCTGATTCTTCCAAAGAAGCGCAGGGTCTCCCGCGCGGTGAAGCGGTCGTAGAGCCCAGTTTCGGTGGCGAGGAATCCGATCTTCTCGCGCACGCGATCGGGGTCTTTCCGCGTGTCGAACCCGGCGAGACTCACGCGACCCGATGTCGGCGTGAGGATCGTCGCAAGCATGCGAAGAGTCGTCGTCTTGCCCGCTCCGTTCGGGCCGAGGAGGCCGAACACTTCTCCGGCCCGGCACTCGAACGACACGTCGTCCACCGCCCGCACAACGCCGCGCCGCGTCCGGAACTCTTTCGTCAGGTTGCACGCCTCGACGAGGACTTCGTTCATAGCACGTCAAATCCCAACAGCGGCCGCAGGATCTCCGGGACGATGATCGTTCCGTCCGCTTGCTGGTTGTTCTCGAGAATCGCCGCCATCAAGCGAGACGTGGCGACGCCCGAGCCGTTCAGGGTGTGCACGAACACAGGCTTCTCCTTCGGCGTCGGGCGATAGCGGATGTTGCCGCGGCGCGCCTGGAACGCCTCACAGTTCGAGCACGACGAGACTTCGTAGTAGCGCCCTTGTCCCGGCAGATACACCTCGAGGTCGACCGTCTTCGTCGCCTGCTGCGCCATGTCCTCGGTCGTCAGGAGCGCGGCGCGGTAGTGCATGCCGAGCGCCTGCAGCACGGACTCGGCATCCGCGATCAGACTTTCTTGCTCGGCGTACGACGTCTCGGGCGTCGTGAACTTGAACAGCTCAATCTTGTTGAACTGGTGGATGCGGATGAGGCCGCGCTCCCCCTCGCCGTAGCTTCCGGCCTCGCGGCGGAAGCACGGTGTGTAGGCGACGTACTTCTTCGGCAGGTCCTCGGCCGCCAACGTGTCGCCGCGATGCAGGTTGACCAACAGACTCTCGGCCGTCGGGTTCAGGTAGAGCCCGTCTTTCTCGATTGCGTAGACCTCGTCGGCGAACTTCGGGAACTGCGACGACACGTAGAAGCTGTCGGCATTGGCGACGAACGGCGGGAACACCGGCGTGTAGCCGCGCCGCGCGTGATGCGAGACCATGAACTGGATGAGCGCGAGTTCGAGCAGGGCACCCTTGCCGACGTACATGGGGAACTTCGCGCCGGCGATGGTCGCGGCGCGCGCGAAGTCGAGCAGACCTTTCTCCTCGCCGATGTCGAGATGGTGGCGAACGCCAAATCCGGGTTCGCGCCGCTCGCCGAACGTTCGCAGGATGACCTTCTCGTCTTTCTCGCCCACGGGCACCGATTCGTGCGGGACATTCGGAAGTCGGCCGAGCAGGTCGGCGATCTCCTGTTCGACCGCGCGCAGCTCGTCGTCAAGTCGCGTCGCCCGAGCCGAGACGTCGGCAAGCCTCGCCAGGAGATCGTCGGCGCTCCGGCTCGCCCTCTTCCGCTCCGCGACCTCCTGCGACCCGCGGTTTCTCTCTGCCTTCAGCTCCTCGACCTCGCCGATCAGTTTTCGCCGTCGCTCGTCGAGACCGAAGAGCCCAGAGAGGTCAAGCGACGGATCGCGCGTCTTGAGCCGCGCCTCCATCTCCGCCGGGCGTTCCCGCAACTCACGAATATCGAGCATCGTCAGGCCCTCCGTTGTGCCCTGCGATTCTAGGAGACGCCTCGGCGGCCGGCAAACTCGCCGCCGCGATGTCCATTCCTGACTGGTTTCGCGTCATGCGGCGGCTGGGTATAATGGCGCTCCACCGCCTGGCTCGCGCCGCCCTTCACGGAGGCCGCGCGCTTCTCGTCGGCGCGTGGATGCGGTGTGGGAGGCTGACGGATGCGAATCTTGATGTACTCGAAAGCGTTGTACTCGACCTGGCTCTACTACAGCCCGGATCGCATCCTGTTCGATGCCGGGGAGGGCGCCAGCTCCGTCCTCGGCAACAAGGCGTTCGCCATCCGCCGCGTGTTCGTGTCGCACGGGCACGCAGATCACGTCGCCGGTCTCGTGGGTCTCGTCAACATCCGCAACAACGCGATGGGTGACAAGGAGAAGGAACTGTCGATCTACTACCCGAAGGACAACTTCCTCGTGACCGAGATGATGGCGTTCCTCGCGCGCACCAACCGCCGCTTGTCGTACGATCTCGAATGGGTGCCGCTCGCCCCCGGCGATCGCGTCCCACTCGAGGGAGGAGCCACGCCGCGCTGCGTCGAGGCATTTCCCACGACGCACGTTCACAATGAGAAGTCTCTCGGATTCAACATCGTCGAGGTCCGGCACCGACTCAAGCCGGAGCTTGCCGGGAAGAGCCAGGAAGAGATCGTTGCCGTCGTCCGCGCCAAGGGGAAGGAAGCGGTCACCGAGCACTACGAGCAGAAGCTTTTTTCGTATGGCGGGGACTCGGTATCCATCAAGCCCGCGTACGTTGCGGACACCGAGGTTCTCTGCCACGACACGACGTTCCTCGACGAGGAAGACCGCAAGGAGTTCAAGCACGCGACGCTCGCCGAGGCGATTGCGGTGGCGCGTGAGGCTCGGGTGAAGAAGGAACTGATCTGCTTCCACATCTCGAGCCGCTACAAGAGCAAGGTGAAGGAGATCGAGGCCGCCGGAGGCCACTTCGACGGCCTCGACTGCCGCGTGACGCTCGTTCCGCCGGGGCGCGTGTTCGTCGCCGAGTAGGCGGCAAGCAGAGGCGCCGCCCGCACCGAGCGACGATCGCGCGGCTCGCAGCCACGAGGAGGAGTCATGTTCGAAAGGAAGTCGACGCGCATCCTGACCGCGCTGCCGGGACCCAACTCGGCGGCCGTCCTCGCGAAGAAGGCCCAGTACGTCGCAGCGCCGCTCGAGGCGTACGCGCCGTTCATCATCCGCTCGAGCGAGGGCGCGGTCATCGAAGATCTTGACGGGAACAGGTTCATCGATTTCTCCGGCGGGTGGGGCTGTTTGGCCGTCGGTCAGCGCCACGAGCGCGTCGTCGCCGCGCTCCACGATCAGATCGATCGCTTCCTGCACACTGACTTCACCGCCGTTCCGTACGAGCCGCTCATCGGACTGGCCGAGGCGCTCTGCGCGCACACGGCGATCTCGGGCGACAAGAGAGCCGCGTTCTTCAACAGCGGCGCCGAGGCGATCGAGAACGCGGTGAAGATCTCGCGCGCATCCACGCGTCGCAAGGCCGTCCTCGTGTTCGAGAACGCCTTTCACGGAAGGACGCTCCTCACGATGACCATGACCCACAAGGCGAAGCCCTACAAGACCGGATTCGGTCCGTTCGCGTCGGACGTCTACCGACTGCCGTACCCGTACGAGTACCGGAAGCACGTGACCGCGGACGAGATCGAGACGTCGCTCCTGTCGCTCGTCGATCCGAGCGAAGTCGCAGCGATGGTCGTCGAGCCCGTGATCGGAGAGGGCGGATTCCTTGTGCCGCCGGCGTGGTTCCTCCCGTTCCTGCGAACCCTCGCCGACAAGTACGGCTTCGTCCTCGTGTTTGACGAAGTCCAGTCCGGGATGGGCCGCACGGGCAAGTTCTTCGCCTTCGAGCACTTCGACGTCGAGCCTGATCTCGTCTGCGTCGCCAAGTCCCTCGCCTCGGGCCTTCCGCTGTCTGGCGTCGTCGGCCGGGCCAAGATCATGGACGCCCCGATCGCCAGCGCGATCGGCGGGACGTATGCCGGGAACCCGCTCGCCTGCCGCGCCGCGATCGAAGTGATCCGCGCCCTCGATGAACAAGACTTGCTGGCCCGCGCGGCCCATGTCGGAGGCCGGATCCGCGATCACTTCCAGCGCCTGGCGAAGCGATTCGACGTCATCGGCGATGTGCGCGGCCTCGGCGCGATGATGGCGATGGAACTCGTCAAGGACCGCGCCTCGAAGGAGCCGGCCAAGGACATCACGGGAAAGGTCGCGCAGGCCGCAATGGCGAACGGCGCCATCTTCCCGACGGCCGGGCTGCAGGGCAATGTCTTGCGCGTTCTCGTCTCGTTCGTCGTCACGGACGACCAGATCGATGAAGGCATGGCCATTCTCGAGCAGGCGTTCGAGACCGTGCTCGCGAAGACCAAGGGCTGACGCGGAGATCGATGCGCGTCGCCTCGGGGCCGTGGACGGTGTGCGGGAGCCGCTGGGCGTTTGCGCGAGCGACGCGCTATGCGCGTTGGGAAGGGCTTTTCCTTGCCCGATGGAGCCGAAACCGCCGCACACACTGCGATCTGGACTTGACAACCGCGCCGACTGTTGCCATACTGGCGCCAGATCCTCATACCTAGGGGGTACGACGTGAACAAGGCAGAACTCGTCGAGAAGCTGGCGAAGGGCACCGGGCTCACCAAGAAGGATGCACGGGCGGCGCTGGATGGTGTGGTCGATGTGATCACGCAGGCACTGGCGAAGAACGAGCCAGTCATCATCACCGGGTTCGGAAAATTCGAGACCCGCAAGCGCAAGGCGACGACGCGGATGAACCCTCAGACCGGGCAGCGCATCAAGACCCCGGCCAAGGTCGTTCCCGCCTTCAAGGCCGGGAAGAACCTGAAGGACATCGTCGCGAAGAAGGCCGCCGCCACGAAGAGGTAGGCCGGACGGGCTCGCTGCTCAAGGGCAGTCTACGGAATGAGGAAAGGGGAAGCTGCGGCTTCCCCTTTTGTTTCGGCACGAGCGAACGGCGGAACCTGGAGGCATCAGTCGGCTCGTCGGTCTCTCCACAGCAGCACGTGAGGAACGCCCTAGCATCTGACCCCGTCGGGAACTCCGATGCTGCGGCTGCGGAGAATCGTCACGCCGCCAGGCAGAATGCTGCGACGCCTCACCGTCGGGCGTCGAACGAAGGGGACGATGACCGCTGACTTGCTTGGCGACCTGAACCCACGGCAGCGCGAGGCCGTCACGCATTCCGCCGGTCCGCTGCTCATCGTCGCCGGCGTAGGCACCGGTAAGACCACCGTGATCACCCGCCGCATCGCGTGGATGATCGCGGAGAAGAAGGTTCGGCCGGCGGAGATCCTCGCGCTCACGTTCACCGAACGTGCTGCGGCGGAGATGGAGGAGCGCGTCGATCGCCTCGTCCCGTACGGCTACGTCGAGGCCCAGATCGGAACCTTCCATGCGTTCTGCGACCGCCTCGTGCGCGAGAACGCCGTCCTGCTCGGCTTGTCGCCCGACTACCGCATCCTCACTGAGGCCGAGCAGGCGATCTTCCTCAAGGAGCGCCTGTTCGAGCTCCCGCTGCGCCGGCTTCGGCCGCTCGGCAATCCGCTCCACAACCTGCGCGCCATCCTGACGCTCTTCTCTCGCGCCAAAGACGAGGACGTGACTCCCGCGGAGTACACGGCCTACGTCGAGAGGTTCGCCGCGGCGCCGGCCGAGGCGGGGAAGGAAGCCGAGCGCGACGACGACATCGCACGAGAGACGGAACTTGCGGGAACGTACGCCGCGTACCAGTCGCTGTTGCTCAAGCATGGATTCGTCGACTTCGGCGACCTCATCGCGCTCGCGCTGCGGTTGTTGCGTGAGCACCCCGCCGTCCTGGCGCGCGTGCGTGAGCGCTTCCGTGCTGTCTTGGTCGACGAGTTTCAGGACACGAACTACGCTCAGTTCGAGCTACTCAAGCTCCTCGCCGCGCATCGCAACATCACCGTCTGCGGCGACGACGATCAGTCGATCTACAAGTTCCGCGGCGCGGCGATCTCGAACATCCTCGGGTTCCAGGACGCGTATCCTGACGCCCGCCTCGTCGTGCTCGAGGACAACTATCGCTCGACGCAGGCGATTCTCGACTCGGCGTACCGTCTGATCCAGAACAACAATCCCGACCGCCTCGAGATCAAGTGTTCCATTCAGAAGCGTCTGCGCGCCGCCGGCGAGCCCGGGCGCCCTCCAACGCAGCTCCACTTCGCGACCCAGGACGAAGAGGCCGACTACGTCGCCGCGACGATCCGAGATCGGCGCGAGAAGGGGAATCGTCCGCACTCCGACTTCGCGATCCTCGTGCGCTCGAACGCCGCCGCCGCCGGCTTCCTCCGCGCAATGAATCTCCTCCACATCCCATGGCGGTTCTCCGGCAGTCGTGGCCTCTACGATCAGGAGGAGGTCCGTGCGGTGATCGCCCTCCTCCGCGCGCTCGCCGACCCGTACGACGACCTCTCTGTCCACTATCTCGCCAGCTCCTTTCTCTACGGCGTGGACTCGGAAGTCTTGGCCCGCGCGGCAGCCCTCGCCCAGCGTCGTCACCAGTCGTTGCTCGACTTCTTCCGCGAGACCCGCGGCCACCCGTCGCCGTTTGGAGCAACCTCCGCCGACGACGACACGATCGCCCGCCTGTGCGGCGATCTCACCGCGATGCTCGCCGTCGCGACGCGCGAGAGGACGGGAGAGGTCCTGTACCAGTTCCTCTCGACGCAGACAGGCACGATCGAGCGGCTGTCGACATCCGCAAACCCTGTCGACGTGCTGCGAGTTCAGAACCTGGCAAGGTTGTTCTCCATCGTCGAACGTTTCGGAGCGGTGGCGCGCTATGACCGCGCGGCGTGGTTCGTCGACTACCTCGACGCGCTCATCGAAGCCGGCGACAACCCGCCGGTCGGCGACGCCGCGCTCGAGTCGGACGCGGTCTCGGTCATGACGATTCACCAGGCGAAGGGGCTTGAGTTCCCGATCGTGTTCATGGTCGATCTCGTCTCCGGCCGCTTCCCATCCGCCGGACGCCGCGACCCGATCCCGCTGCCGGACGCGCTGGTGAAGGACGTCACGTCGGGAGGCGACTTCCATCGACAGGAGGAACGCCGCCTATTCTACGTCGGAATGACCCGCGCGAAGGAGGACGTCACCTTCACGAGCTCCCAGGACGTCGGCGGCAAACGAGCCCGCAAGCCCAGTCTCTTCGTGTCCGAGGCGCTCGATCTCGACGCGAGCGAGCTTCGCCTGGCGCAGTCGGACCCGTTGGCTTCCGTGGCGCGGCATCGCCGCGCGCGAGAACCTGAGAAGGACAACCTCCCGGGAACCGTTGCGGAACCGGAAACTCGCGAGCTGTCTCTGAGCTTCCGTCAAGTCGACGACTACTTGACCTGCCCGCTCAAGTATCGCTACGCCCACATCCTTGGGGTCCCCGTCCGCCCGCACCACGCCCTCGTGTACGGCAACGCCGTGCACCAGGCGATCCGGATCTACAACCTCAATCGGAGTGCCGGCCACGCGACGACCCTTGCCAGCTTGCACGAGCTGTTCCGTTCGCGTTGGGTCTCCGAAGGCTTCCTCACGCGCCAGCACGAGGAGCTGCGCCTTCAGGAAGGGCTGGAAGCGCTGCGTGCGTTTCACGCGTTCGAGGAGGCGGAAAACATTGTCCCAACCTACGTCGAACGCCGCTTCTCCTTGCTTGAGGGCGACGTGCGCCTCGTCGGCGCGTTCGACCGCATCGACCTTCTCGAGCGCGGCGGACGCCTGATCGACTACAAGACCGGCTCGCCCCTGTCCCCGGAGGACGCCGACGCGCGCGCCATCGACAGCCTACAGCTCGCCATCTACTCTCTCGCCTATCGGCACCTGTTCGGCAACCTGCCGGAACGAGTCGAACTGCGGTTCCTGACGCCGTTCGTCGTCGTCGGGGGCGCGGCGCCCAACGCACGTTCGGTGGAGCGCGCGCGGGCCGAGATCGAGGAAGCCGCGGCGGGAATCCGAGCTAGCGCATACCCGGCGGAACCGACGTTCCAGGCATGCCGGTATTGCGCCTACGCCGCGATCTGTCCGAGCCGACGCCAGGAATAGCGGGTGTCGACGCGGGAAACGCCCGCTAGGCCGATCCCGAGGGCACAAACCCCGTCAAGTCCGCCGGAAGCGGCAGCAGATGGTCGGCCCACAACGACTCGATGTCGTAGAACCCGCGGGCTTCGCGATCGAAGACGTGAATGACGACATCGCCGTAGTCGAGCACAATCCAGCGCCTCTCGGATAGCCCTTCGGTGTGCAGTGGCCGCTCGGGCAGACCCTCGCGCAACGCAGAAATCACAGCCTTCGCGTGCACTGGGTTGTCCGCCTCCGCGATCAGGAAATAGCTTGTCGGGATGGACACCTCCGACAAGTCGATCGCCACAAGGCTCTCGCCCTTCTTCTCCACAATCACGCGAGCAGCTCGCAGCAACAGGTGATCGGCGTTCATGAGTCCCACTCCATTCCCGCGCCGACCACGAGCACAAGGTCCGTCCCCGGCGGGATCAGCGGGCGCAACGCTTCATAGTGTACCCCAAACTCCGCTGGCGTCGTAATCCGCGCCGTGCCGGGCAGCGACTCGCGAAGGATCCACGCCCTGGCCTCGTCCGTCAAGCGGACAATGGTGGTCGTGGTGTAATCGAACGTGTCCGCGTTGCCGATCCGCGGCACCCGGAACCCGCGCGCCTGGAGATATCCGGCCGCCCGTGTAGCGGCCAGGCGAGCCCCGTTCCCGTTGAACACTGCCACGGTCACATCCTCCGGCGTGAGCGGTTCTTCCGGGCGGACGAGCGACGCCACGAGTTGCTCGGTCTCGACCACTTTGGCTACACGACGCGTGATGCCGTCGCGCACGACGAGCGCCGTGGGGATCTCGCGCACGCTGATCGCCGCGTCCTGGCGCGAGAGTGCCGCCCAGACGCAGGCCAGCTCGCCTCGAGCGAGGTTCGTTGCGAGACGGAGAGGTGGCGCCTCGCCAGCCTGATCAGTGGCTTGCGCCGCGTTGAGCAGGCTTCGCACGACCCGCTCCCAGCGATCTGCGGCCGCCTCGCTCGACGTCCCCGCGACGTAGGCGAGCACCGCGGAGCCGGCGAGCGCCTGGCGTCCGCGCTGGATGTCAATCGATCGCGCGGCGGTCGTCACGCCGCGATAGGTGACCGCCGCGGGGCAGTCGACGACGATCGGCCCCAAGGCGTCGCACCACGCAGCCACATCGGATGACTCCACGACCGCGTATCCCGCAACGTCGATCCCGAGGAGACTGCCCACGGCGTAACAGCAACTCCTCCAGCCTTCCACCGCGCCGAGTCGCCCCACCTCGACGAGCCGGCCGTCGTACCCCTTGACGGAGACATCCGCAGGAACAGCCAGAATCGCGATGCGCTCTGGCCCAAAGGAGATGACGCCCAAGGCATCGGCGTCCACTCCATCGACCGTGCTGCCTTCAACGACACAGAGCAGATGCCCCGCGCCGTCGACGGGCCAGTCCGCACGGTCCTGCGTCGCGGCGAACACAAGCACGAGAAGCACCGCGGCGCCTAGGACAGCACAGGCCGCCCCATAGAGAATCGTCTTGCGGACAGGGTTTCCCCTCATTCCGTCCCCCCTCTTTTCGACCCTATCACAAGAACTCTCGCTTGTCAACTCGCGTGCCCGTTCTACCGTGCTTCTCTACGCGCATTGACACTCACCCCTCGCGCGGTATCCTTACCCCATGCTGAGTCAACCCTCCTTCCCATCGTCGTTCTGCGCGTCTCGGACTCCGCCCGCATGCAGGACCGAGGCGCGACGACCGCGGGTCGCCCTCCTCACGTTTGGCTGCCGCGTCAACCAGTACGAGACAGAGGCCATCAGCGCTCGGCTCGCGGCGACGTGCGACGTCGTCGACGACGGGGCCGACGTCTACATCCTCAACGGGTGCAGCGTGACGGCGCTCGCCGAGAAAAAGGCACGACAGTTCGCGCGGCGACTGCGTGTCGAGTCCCCCAACGCCGTCCTGATCGTGACGGGCTGTCTTGGGGAGTCCGTTGTCCGAGCCATGAGCGCGTTTCCGGATGGAGACGTCGTCGTCGGCAACGGGGGCAAGGCGCAGGTCGTCGATCTCGTCGCGCAGGCGCTGGCTGGAAGGAGAGGAATCCTGTCGGCTCCGCCGCCACCCGCGCTCGACGACGAGAGCTCGGCAGGGCCCTCGCGCCGCGTCCGCGCCTACCTCAAAGTGCAGGACGGGTGCTCGGGCACTTGCACGTACTGTCGAGCCGTGCAGCTTCGCGGCGCCGCGCGCTCGAAGAGCGTCTGCGCCGCCGTCGCCGAAGCTCGCCGCCTCGTCGCCGGCGGCTTCCCCGAAATCATCCTGACGGGAGTCAACCTCGCCGAGTACGAAGCGCCGGACGGCCGCCTCGCGACGTTGGCTCGACAGCTGCTGGACACGCCGGGACTCGCTCGACTCCGCCTGGCGTCCATCAACGTCTCCGGGCTCTCCGACGACCTCCTCGACGTCGCGAAGAGCGACCGCCGTTTCTGCCCTCACTTCCACGTGCCGTTGCAGAGCGGTGACGACGCCGTGCTGCTCGAGATGCGACGCCCCTACACGTCCGCCCAGTACCGCAGAGCTCTGGAGAACGTTCGCCGTCGCCTCCCCGATGCCACGTTCGGCGCGGACGTGATCGTCGGCTTTCCCGGGGAGGATGATGCCGCGTTCGCGGCCACCTGCCGGATGATCGAGGATGTCGGGTTCGCGAATCTCCACGTCTTCCGCTTCTCTTCTCGGCTCGGCACCGAGGCGGCCCGCCTCCCGGGGAGGGTGCCCGAAGCCGTGAAACGCGGTCGTGCCGTCTGTCTCACGGCTCTCTGGCGCGGCGTTCGAAAGGGCATTCTTGACGCCCGTGTGGGCAAGACCGAAGATGTCCTCGTCGAGGTCCAGCGCGCGACCGGCTTTCACGGACACACGGCGGGCTACTTCGAAGCGGCGTTCACGTCCGCAGAGTCGGTCTCAGTCGGCGCAGTGTGCCGCATGCGGGTCACCCGAACGACAGAGAGCGGGCTCGAAGGGGTACATGACGACTCAATCGGTTCAGACGGAGATCACGTTCCGCGATGATGCGGAAGCCGCCGCGCTTTTCGGCCAGTACAACCGCAACCTTAAGGAGATCGAGAAGTCGTTTTCCACCCAGATCGTCGCGCGGGGCGAGACCGTCCGAATCCAGGGCGATCCCGATGAGGTCGAGCGCGTTCGCACGTTGTTCGAGAAGCTGCTCGCGCTGATCGAGAAGAATCACTGTCCGTCGGCGTCCGACGTGCGCTATCTGATCGAGCAGGTCAAGGCCGGCGTCGCCGTGCAGTCGGTCCTGTCCGACGTCGTTCGCGTCACCCATTGGGGGGAGGAGATCCGCGCGAAGACGGTAGGACAGCATCGATATGTGCAGGCCGTGCGCGACAGCGACGTCGTGTTCGCGATCGGGCCAGCCGGCACGGGCAAGACGTATCTCGCGGTCGCCCAGGCGATCGACTACCTCAAGCGCGAGAAAGTGAAACGAATCATCCTCACGCGCCCCGCCGTCGAGGCGGGCGAGGAACTCGGCTTCCTCCCCGGGGACATTCAAGCCAAGGTGAGTCCGTACCTGCGACCGCTCTACGACGCGATGTTCGACATGATCCCGTCGAGCGAGTTCGAGAAGCTGCTCGAGTACGGCAAGATCGAGATGGCGCCGCTGGCGTTCATGCGCGGCCGCACGCTCAACAACAGCTTCGTGCTCCTCGACGAGGCGCAGAACACGACGTCTACGCAGATGAAGATGTTCCTCACGAGGCTTGGCTTCAATTCGAAGGCCATCATCACCGGGGACATCACCCAGGTGGATCTTGAGGAACGAATCTCGGGGCTCATCTCGGTGCAGGATGTGCTTCGCGGAATCGACGGCATCTCGTTCATCTACCTCGACAAGTCCGACGTCGTCCGCCACCCGTTGGTGGCGAAGATCATCGAGGCTTACGAGCGGCACGAGACTCCGGCGATGAACGACCGCAAGTAGGTCTGACGCCCATCGGCCCGCGCCGAACGCGCGAGGTCGAGAAGCGTCCGCGACCAAGGGGAAAGGGACCGATATGTTCTCGATCCGGGAAGCGACTCCGAACGACAACGACGCGCTGTTGCGCCTTGAGGCCGAAAGCCCCCAAGGGACGGGCATCTCCATCCTGGTCGATCGCGAGGATTACTTCTACCGCTCGCGCATCCACGATCTCACGCGGATTCTGCTCGCGACGGAGAACGATCAGATCGTCGGGATCATGGCCTTCGCGATCAAGGACGTCCTCGTCGACGGCGCCCACGAACGCGTCGCGTACTTCTACGACCTTCGCGGCGAGGCCACATACCGCCGCAGCATGAAGCGCGGGCTGCTTCGCCTCTGGCAGGCCGTGCACGAGGAAGTCCGCGCGGCGAACGCGGCGTGCCTCTACGGCCACGTGAAGTGCGACAACTACGACTCGCTCAATGTCGCCACGCGACTCGGAGCCCAGGAGTCAGGGTCGTTCGACATCCTGACCTTGCCGTCCCTCCGTGGTCGCACGGTCGAGCTGGACGATCACCTCGACAACCTCGACACGGAAGTCGCGCGCATCGACCGCGCCGTCGGCCCGCGCTCGCTCAAGCCGCTTCGCTTTGCCGCCGCCTACGAGCGCGGGGCGGAGCTCGGCTACCTGAAGGGCATCTATCGACTCGAGGACGGCGACTCGTCGGCTCAGGTCAGCGCATGGGACCTCTCGCGCATCTACCGCGGCCGGGTCCTGCACATGCCACTGTCGTTGCGAGCCCTCGGTTGGTTCCTGAATCCGCTCGCAACCGCACTGCCCGTCCCGCGCGTTCCCGTGATCGGCCAGCAGATCGCCTACCTCCAGCTGTTCGATCCGATCTCAACCGGCACGCACGGCGACCACCTGATGAAGTCGCTGATCGGTCGAATCCGTCGGAACGCCCACGCAGAGGGAGTCGACATTTTGGCTCTGTTCGTCTATCGCGACGATCCGTTGGCCCGACTGCCGCGGTTCTTCCCGCAGACCGTGCTCCACTATCACACGATGGTCTTGCCGCTTCGCCGCGACGACCTCCCGCAGAGGCCGTACTACCTCGACATCCGCGACATCTAGATCGCGAGTCGGTAGCCGAAGCCGCGCACGGTGACGATGATCTGCGGTCTCGCGGCGTTGACCTCGATCTTCCGCCGCAAGAGGTACACGTATTTCTGAGCGTCCTGGCCGGTTGCATACGAAGGGTGGCCGGCCGCGCGCGAAGGCTCCGCCCACAGCGAATCGACGATCTCTTGGCTCGAGAAGACGCGCCCGGGCACCGAGGCAAGTAGCGACAGGAGCGAGTACTCCTTCGGAGATAAGGTCACGCATCGCTCGCCGATCCAGACTTCTTTTCTCTCGTCGTCGATGACGAAGCTTGGCCGGTGCAGCTCCGGGCGGATTCGGCGCAACACCGAGCGCACGCGCGCGCGCACCTCGTCACACTCGAACGGTTCCTGAATGACGTCGTCGGCGCCGAGGTCGAGGGCGTGGACTCGGTCACCGAGGCGCCCGAGCGCCGTCAACACGAGGATCCCAGGAGATCCGGCATGTTCGCCGAGCCACTCGAGCAATCCCCATCCACCGCGGTGGGGACCCCGGATCGACAGTTCGAGGAGCACCAAGTCCGGGCGCAGCGATGCGAGACTCTCCCGCGCGGACTCGTCGCACGGGAGCCTGCTCACACGGTGCCCATCCTCCGCCAGCCCCTTGACGAGGGCTTCCGGTGGATTCGAGTGACAGAGGACGATCTCCGCGCGCTCCATGTCTCCCCCTACTCCCCGTCCTCGTCCGCGCGGTCCCGCCGCAGGAACGTCGGCGTATCAAGGTTCGCGTCACGGGGCACGCGCTCGCGTCGCACGTGCCGCCTCTCCTCTCGCACCACGGAGTCCTCCGGCCGGAAGTTCGCGGCGATGACCGTGATCTCCACCTCGCGGTCGCGATCCGGCCGCACGACGGCGCCGAAGACCAGATCGCACTCAGTCGCCGCCGCTCGCCGCACGTGGTCGGCCGCCTGCATGACCTCTCCCAAGGTCAAGTCCTCCCCTCCGGTCACGTTCATGATGAGCTTCCGCGCGCCGCGGATGGAGTCCCCTTCGAGCAGCGGGTTCGTGCTGGCGCCCTTCGCCGCCGCCAGCGCGCGGCCCGGTCCTGCGGCGCGCCCCATCCCCATCATCGCCTCACCGGCGTTGGCGAGGAGACTGCGGATGTCGGCGAAGTCGAGATTGATCATCCCGCGGACGGTGATCAGATCGGAGATTCCGCGCACTCCCTGGTGCAGGATGCCGTCCGCCAGCTCGAACGCCTTCGTCATCGGCATTCCCTTCGCCGCGGTCTGCAGCAGGCGATCGTTGGAGACGACGATCAGGACATCGACGGCCGCACGAAGCTCCGCGAGGCCTCGCTCGGCGTTCGCCGTGCGCGTCGCCCCCTCAAACGTGAACGGGCGGGTGACGACGCCGATGGTGAGTGCGCCCTGCTCCCGGGCCGCCGCGGCGATGATCGGGGCCGCTCCGGTTCCGGTCCCCCCGCCGAGCCCGGCGGTCACGAACACGAGGTCCGTGTCGTGCAGGATGCGCGAGATCTCCCAACTGGACTCGATCGCCGCGCGACGCGCCTTGTCGAGGTTTCCGCCAGTCCCGCGGCCGCCGGTGATGTCGGCGCCGAGCTGCAGCTGCTCGAGCACGGCCGCCGCCTGAAGCACCTGACGGTCGGTGTCGACGGCCACCAGGCGCACACCCGTCAGTCGCTCCTCGCGCATCCGGGCGACCGCGTTCACCCCGCCGTCGCCGACGCCGAGAACCACGATCCGCGCGTTCCCACCGCGCTCCACCCCGACGACCTCCTTGGCTGCCTCGATCAGCGGCGGCTCGCCCATGACGACGTCGCGCGCTCCCAGCACCCGGCCAACGGCCTCGCGCAGTTTGTCCAGCTTGCGCAGGCAGTACTCTTTCTTGAAGTCGCTGTCGACGGCGATGAAGAACCGCACGCCGTCATCGCCGACGGCCCGCGCGTCGAGCGGAAGGCACGCGCGAAGCACGCGGTCTTCCACCGCGTCGCGGATCGCCCGCCACGGCTCTCGCGGAGAGCCTGTCGCTCCTTCCGATCGAGTCTCGGCCATGATGTTCTTCCTGGAACGCCATTCTGTACGGGAACCGAGGCCAAGTCAACGCAGTCTCGGAGTCCGGCGCGGCAGGAAGAGAGCGGGAGAGATCTCCCGCTCATCCAAAGAACAAGCGGGAGGCTCGCTCCCGCTCGTCGAATCGTCGCAGTGGCTACTCAGTCGCCGGCTTCTGCGCCACAATCTCCATCCCGTTGTAGAACCCACAATGGGGACAGGCTCTGTGCGGGAGCTTCGGCTCGTGGCAATGTGCGCACTCCGTGGACGTCACAGGGTCCATCTTGCGCCAATGATTCCGGCGCATGCGCACCTTGGATCTTGAGGTTCGATATTTCGGGACTGCCATTTCTCCTCCTGAATGGAGACGCGAATCAAGCGTGGCGCGAAGTCTATCCTGCCGCGTCGGCCGGCGCAACCTCGATCACCAAAGTGACCGGCCCGTCGTTGACCAGTTCCACCCTCATGTGGGCGCCGAACCGCCCCGTGGCCACGCGCGCGCCCGCGGCGCGCATCGCAGCGACGAACTCATCGAAGATCGGCAGCGCCACATCCGCGGCCGCCGCCTGCGCGTAGCTCGGTCGGCGTCCTTTGCGCACATCCCCGTAGAGCGTGAACTGTGACACCGCAAGCACTTCGAGATGGAGGTCGAGGAGCGAGAGATTCATCTTTCCCGCGGAGTCGGCGAAGATCCGCAGTTCGAGAAGCTTGCGCGCCGCAGAGCCGAGATCGAGCCGCGCATCGTTGGGCCCGACCCCAACCAGTGCCAGGACGCCCGCGCCGATCGCGCCGACGGTCTCGTCCCCGACGCGCACAGCCGCCCGCTCGACTCGCTGGACGACGATCCTCACACCTACTCCGCGTCCTGAAGGCGCTCGGCGTAGTCGAGCAGCTTCTGCATCCCGTCATCGCCGAGCGTCGCCGCCCGCGACAGCAGGACGAGCTCCAGCCGCTCGCGCGTCATCTGAGCGCGGATGTTGCGGTGGAACGCCTGCTCGACGAGCCGCGGGGCGCGATGATGGGCTCGCTCGTCGACGTAGTTCACGCGCCACTGCGGGAACTGGTTGAGTAGGGCGATCGCCCGCTCGACGAGTTGCCTGATGTGCGGCTCCCGCGTCTCGAACACCCCATTGATGTGGTTCGCCAGACGCTGGTTGTCGGTGAAGAACACGACGGACTGCGGCTTGTGCGCGAGGGCGCGCCGACAGCCCTCGATCAGCGCGCGATACTCGGCCACCTCTGTCGTCGACCTTCCGATCAACTCGGAGATCTCGTCCACAATGTTGCCGTGCGCATCGGTCATCGCGACGCCGATTCCGGCCTCGCCGGGCTCGGCCCGCGCACCTCCGTCGACGTATACGAACAGCTTGTCCATCTAATGGGTCCACCAGGCTTCGAACCTGGGACCAACCGGTTATGAGCCGGCTGCTCTGCCTCTGAGCTATGGACCCGCGACCGGAATATACGTACGCGTCTCGACTTCTGTCAAGCAGGCTCCTCCCGCCCGCTCGCCGGCGCTGTCGGGGCCGCCGTGCAGGTCGAAGCCGCAGGCTCGCAGCGGCCCCAAGAGGTCCTCGGGATCGCGCAGCCACTGTCCCCACTTGCGTCCCATGTGCTCGGTCCACGAATAGGTCCCGGGCGTGAACGTCTCGCCGCGCCCGCCCTCGAGCGGGATCCGGAAGTCGCGGTAGTAGTCCTGCGCCAGATAGCCCTCATCCATCTCGGACATCGCCGCGCTGACGTCCTCGGGACTCGGCTCGTGGTACGCACCCTCGTGGAGTGTGAAGGACACGGGATAGCGAGGCCGTGGAGTCTGCCTCGATGCCGGGTATCCCATGGCGAGCTGCACGAACGGGAACACCCGAGGCGGAAGGGCGTACTCGGCAGCGATCTTCTCGGCGGCGAACGCCGCACCGCCAAGATAGCAGCTCGCAAGCCCGAGCGACTCGGCCGCGACGACCATGTTCTCGGCCATGTATGCCGCGTCCTGAATTGCGAAGAGGAGTACTGCCGCGTCGCTCGTCACGCGCCGCCAGCCCCGCTGCGCGAGGACGAGCTCGAGCCGGTGGATGTCGGCGCAGATCGTGAACAGAAGCGGCGCCCCGAACGGGTTCCGCTCGCGATCGCGGCGCAGAACGACGGATCCGAGCTGCCCAGCGAACGGGGCCTGTTGCCCGGCGAGGGCGATGGCCTCCACCGTCTCGTTCGACGGCTCGTCAGACGTGTACTCGCGCGCTGACGCGCGGCGCATCATGATGTCAAGGGTCGCATTCACCGAGAACCTCCTCCGACGGCCGACTCCGTCGCCCGTCGGCACAGGATACCCTTTCGCCGCGCCGCGCAGTGAGCTACCCTTCCCCCCCGTGCAGGGTCGCCGAACGCGGCGGTCGAGGAGGCATCGTGGAACAGCTGTTGCGTCACCTGGTGGGCCGCTCCCCCGTTTGGCTCGAAGCGCGATACCAGGAGCGCCGAACCCTCGTTCTCGCTGTGCGCAACGGCCACGTCGAGCAGTGCTCGAGCAGTCGCACGCGCGGCGCCGGCCTCCGTGCACTCGTCGACGGAGCGTTCGGATTCGCCAGCACGACCGCCCTCGACGAGACAGGTCTGTGCAGCGCCGCCGCGTCGGCACGGTCGCTTGCCGCGGCAACCTCGGACGCCAAGCGCGGGCGCTCCGTCCGCCTCGCCGCCTCGCCGCCGACCCTCGGCACGCACCCCGTCGACACGGTCGACCCACTCGACGCCCACTCTCTGGACGAGAAGATCGACCTCGTGCTTCGGCTCGACGAGCAGGTCCGCCGCGCCGCGAAGTCGATCTCGGCATCTTCGGTGATCTACAGCGAAGCGCTCGAAGAGCGGATGGTCGCCACAAGCGAAGGGACTCTGGTTCGCATCTTCGACTCCAAGCCAAGCCTGCGCATCCTCGCCATCGCCGAGTCCGCGGGCGAGCAAGCGATGGGCACGCAGACGGTCGGCGTCACCGGAGGCTGGGCCGAGATTGCACTGGCAAAGGACTTCGATCGTCTCGTTGACGAGGCCGCGAGGATCGCCGTCGAACAGCTCGACGCGCCTCATGCCGCCGGCGGTGCAGCGATCGTCATCCTCGATCCGGAACTCGTCGGAACGCTGTGCCACGAGGCCATCGGCCACACCGTCGAAGCGGACCTCGTGCTTGGGGGAGCGATCACGGCCGGCAGGATCGGAACCCGCGTCGCGTCGGATCTCGTGACGATGTGCGACGCCGGGGTGCCGCCGCACGGCCGCACGGTCGTCGGACGATTGCCCGTGGACGACGAAGGCGTCCCCGCGAGCCGCACGGTGCTGATCGAGCGAGGCATCCTCCGCTCGTACCTGCACAACCGCGAAACGGCGGCGCAATTCGGCGTCGCCCCGACGGGCAACGCAAGAGCTTTCCTGCACAGCGACGAGCCCATCATCCGGATGACGAACACGTACATCGAGCCCGGGGAGACTCCGTTCGCCGAGCTGCTCGCCGGCGTCGACGCCGGCTACTATCTGCGCGGCTTCGCGATGAGCGGCGAGGCTGACTCGAGCGCCGAGTTCATGTTCGGCGTACGCGAGGCCCTGCGCGTCGAGCGCGGCAAGATTGTCGGCCGCGTGCGCGGTGTGACCATCTCCGGAGATGCGTTCGAGGTCCTTCAGTCCGTCGACGCAGTCGGCGACGACTTTGCGTGGGACCAGGGCGCCGGGTTCTGCGGAAAGGGGCAGCCAGCGAAGGTGGATGCCGGTGGGCCTCACCTTCGCTGTCGGATCACGCTGGGAGGTCGGCAGCGATGAGCGAGGGACGCTGGCTCGAAGTCTGTCGAGAAGGCTGCGCGCTAGCCAAGCGCGCCGGCGCCAATGAGGCGGAGGTCTACGCCTACGACTCGGATGAGGTCTCTGTCTCGATCGAGAAACACGACATGCAGGTCGCCCGGTCGAGCCACGAGTCGACGTTCGGCGTGCGCGCCTTCGTCGGCGATCGCGTCGGCTTCGCCTGCACGAATGCGGCGCGCGACCTCTCTGCGGCGTGCCGAGATGCCGTCGCACTGGCGAAGGCGTGCCCGGGCGATCCCTGCAACCGCCTTCCTGAGGCGGTTGAGGCTCCGAAAGTGCCAGCCCTTTCGGACCCCGAGTACGACCGCATCGGCGCCGGAGATGTCGTGCGCCTCGCCGCCACCATGCTCGACAGCGCCGAGTCGATCGATCGGCGGATCCTCCTCGGCGACGGCGGCGTCTCCGCATCTCGCGCGACGCGTGCGATCGCGACGACGCGCGGCATCGCCGGCGAGGAGACGACGACCCTGTTCACACACCACGTGATCGCCACGGCACGCGAGGGCGAGCGGGTCTCGAGCATGGATTTCCAGTTCGGCGCAGCGCGGCAGGTCCGCGACATCGATGTTGCCCCCACCGTAGCCCTCGCCTGCCGCAACGCGCTCGAGTCGCTCGGGAGATCACGTGGCGAGGCGTTTCGCGGCCTCGTCATCCTGTCGCCGAGCGCCATGCTCGATCTGCTCATCGCACCGATTCTGTTCCAGACGAACGCCCGCAACGCGCTTCGCGGCCTCACGCGATGGCGGAGCGCCGTGGGAAAAGAGGTTGCCGCCTCCTCGGTATCTCTCGTCGACGACGGGTCAGCGCCCGGGGGCATCGCTAGTTCGTCGTTCGACCGGGAGGGAGTCCCGCACGCTCGACTCGTCGTGATCGAACGGGGACGACTCGCAGCGCTCTTCCAGAACGCGTACTCGAGCGCCGCGCTCGGTGCCCCCAACACCGCCCACGCCGCCGGCGCAGCCGCTTCGCCCCCGATGATCGGACCGACCAATCTCGCGTGGGCGCCAGGCGACCTGACGTTGGAGGAGCTCATCGCCGACACGCCGCAAGGACTCCTTGTGGCGAGGTTCTCGGGCAACGTCGATCCGGTCTCGGGTGATTTCTCCGGCGTCGCGAAGGCCGCACATCTCGTCCGCAACGGACGTCGCGCCTGCGCCGTCGGTGGGACGCTCATCGCCGGGAACGCGTTCGACGCGCTGCGAGCCGTCGTCGACGCATCCAGTGACCAGCGCCAGATCTTTGGTTTTTCTCTGCCCTACGTGCGTGTCGACGGCGTCTCGGTAACGCCGGAGTAGGCGTCAGACGTCGGGCGTCGAACCGTCGGACACAAGAGGAAGTCCGCGGAACTGGACAAGCACTCGCTCCAGGTCGTTCGCGACTCGCGCCGGCAGGTCGGCTTCGGACGCCTGGCGAACGAGCAGGACGCGCGCCGAGTCGCCGACGAACAGAACGACAGCGCGGCCCGTTCTTCCTTCCCCATCTGGCCCAAGCGCGACCGCCACGCCCGGTCGCCCATCGTCAAGCGGCGTCACCGAGAGAAGCGCAGAGCGCTCGCAGGAGGAGCAGGGGTCGATGGCTTCCCACGCCGCCGCAACAGCCGCCTCGGGTGTCGAGGCGACGGCGTCGAGCGCAAAGACCTCCAGACCCGCGACGGGCACGACGAGAACGTCCGCCGCATCGCCCGCCCGGAGACTCCAGGCCGCGGGAATGGGGAGCGAGAACCCGTGGACTTGACTCACGACCTCGACGTCCCCGGGAAGTCCGACTCCGGGAGCTCGATCGGCGGGCAGGTAGACAACCGAGTAGGCGAAGACGACGATCCCGAGCCAGATCCCAAACAAGAGCGCCGCGTTCTTCATTCCAGCACCTCCGAGTCTCCCTCATCCCCGCGCCATTCTAGAGGCGACGAGCGGTGGAGCCAAGCGCCGCTTCATCGCGGTGAGTTGCCGCCACGACCGCGCGTGCCTACAATGGCTCCCGGGTGAGCTAGATGAACAGGGTTCCCGATCTCTTGACGCTTTCGCGTGGCGTCATCGCTGTGGCGATCTTTTCCCTCGGCTTTGTCGGGAAGCAGGCGCTCGAGGCGGTCATCGTCCTCACCATGATCGGATGGACCACCGACATCTTCGACGGGCGTCTCGCGCGCAAGTGCAACAAGCCTCCCACGTGGGTCGGCGAGCGCGAGTTCTCCTTCGACATGATGATGGTCTTCTCCGCGCTCTGCTACCTGACGATGGCCGACTACGTGAATCTCTGGC
>JBFYRA010000165.1:0-11237 GCA_041302485.1 Candidatus Bipolaricaulota bacterium | reverse complement strand
AGCGCGCGCCGACGGGCCGCAAGCTCGACCCGCACCGCGGAACTGTCGCCACGCGCCTCGCCTTCGGCGCGCAGCGCCTGGTACGCGGCCATGGTCGCGGGGTCGACGAAGTGCGGGGCGAGCGTGATGCCCATCACACCGCCGCAGTCCGCAAGTCGGCGGATCTGCGCGTCGGTCAGGTTCCTCGGATGCGGGCAGAGGCTCCGCGCGTTGGAGTGGCTGGCGATGAACGGCCGCGTCGCCGCCGCAGCGACCTCGCCCACGGCGCGATCGGAGAGGTGCGACACGTCGACGACCACGCCCAGCTCTTCAGCGAGTCCGAGCAGCCGCTCGCCCTCGCGGCTCAGCCCGCGGTTCGCGCCAAACGCCGTGCCTGAGAACGCGTTGTCCTTCCAGGCGAAGACGACGCAGCGCACGCCGCGGGTCGCGTAGTCGCGCAGCGCCTCGGCTCGGCCCTCCAGCGGGTCGGCGCCCTCGAGCGCGATCACGGCCGCGATCGGGCCGCCTTCCTGCGCGCGGCAGAGGTCCGCGGCCGTCGTCGCGACCCGCATCCGGCCGCCTGATTGCTCGGCCATCGTCCAGACCGCGTCGACCATCGCCGCGCCGCGTGCGACGACGCGGTCCGGCGGCGTCTCGGGGTATACGGCGCACGAGGCGAAGACCTGGGCGCGCACCCCCGCCTCCTCGAGGCCGGGCAGGCCCACGTGCAGGCCCCTGCCGCGCACGAAATCCGCTCCCTCGTCGACGACCTTCATCGGCGCGTCGCAGTGCGCGTCGAAGAAGCCGCCGCGGGGCAACGCATCGTTCACTGCATGACCGCGTGCGCCTCGAT
This sequence comes from Candidatus Bipolaricaulota bacterium, assembly GCA_041302485.1. Lineage (GTDB taxonomy): Bacteria > Bipolaricaulota > Bipolaricaulia > UBA7950 > UBA9294 > CAIOGO01. The sequence goes on along the minus strand of JBFYRA010000165.1, from coordinate 10,405 downwards.
CTCGAGGAGCGCGCCACGCGGCAGGCCGGCCACTGCGATGCACGTGCGCGCCGGGTACGGCGGGCTGAAGAACGTCGCGTAGACCTCATTCACGGCGGCGAAGTGGGCCATGTCCGTGAGGTACACGGTCACCTTGACGACGTCTTTCATCGTCGCGCCGCCGGCGGCGAGGATCGCGCGCACGTTCTCCAACGCCTGCCGCGCCGCGCGCTGCACGTCGTCGGAGACGAGTTCGCCCCCCGGCGTGAGCGGGAGCTGGCCGGACGTGTAGACCAGGCCGCCGGCCCGCACGCCCTGCGAGTACGGCCCGATCGCCCCCGGCGCCTCGGCCGTGACCAGTGGTCGTCGGATCATCGCGCGATCACCCCCAGCCGTCGGCCGACCTTGGCGAAGGCGTCGACGGCGAACTTGAGATCCTCGGCGCTGTGCGCCGCCGACATCATGGCGCGAATCCGCGCCTTGCCGCGCGGCACCGTCGGGAAGGCAATCGCGGTCGCAAACACGCCCTCGACGAACAGCGCCTTGGAGAAGTCCCAGGCCACCTTGGCCTCCCCGAGCATGACGGGCGTGATCGGCGTCTCGCTCGCCCCGAGGTCGAAGCCGAGGTCGCTGAGCGCCTGCTTGAAGACCCGCGCGTTGTCCCACAGCCGCCGCACCGGCTCGTCTGACGCCTCGAGAATGTCGATCGCCGCGATGCACGCCGCGACGTCCGGCGGCGTGGCCGCGGACGAAAACAGGAAAGGCCGCGCCCGCTGGCGCAGGTACTCGACCAGCTTCGCGCTGCCGGCGACGTAACCGCCCATGACGCCGAACGCCTTCGACATCGTCCCGCCCTCAATGTCGACGCGCCCGTGCAGGTGGAAGTGGTCCACGATGCCCCGGCCGTGGCGGCCGAGGACGCCCTCGCCGTGTGCGTCGTCGACCATGACCATCGCCCCGTGCCGCTCGGCGACCTCGACGATCGCCGGCAGCGGCGCCAGGTCACCGTCCATCGAGAAGACGCCGTCGGTGATGATCAGCTTCTTCGCCACCGCGCGGTGCTTGTCCAGGAGGGCATCGAGCGCGTCGACGTCGCGGTGGGGGTAGATCTCGCGCTGCGCCTTGGTCAAGCGCACGCCGTCGATGATCGAGGCGTGGTTCAGCTCGTCGGTGAACAGGACGTCGTCCTTGTCCATGAGCAGCGGGATCGTCGCCAGGTTCGTGTTGAGGCCGGACTGCACGGACAGCGCCGCCTCGGCGCCCTTGAACCGCGCGATGCGCGTCTCGAGCTCGATGTGCAGCGTCATGGTCCCGGCAATCGAGCGCACCGCGCCCGGCCCGACACCGTAGGCGTCGATCGCCCGCTTCGCCGCCTCGCACAGCCGCGGGTCGTTGGCGAACCCGAGGTAGTTGTTCGAGCACAGGTTGAGGACGCGGCGGCCCTCGATCGTGACCCACCCGCCGACCGAGCTCTCGATCGTGCGGATCGTGTTGTACAGGCCCTTCTCGCGCAGGTCCGCGAGCGCCTCGTCGATGAACGCGAGCTTGTTCATGCCTCTCCCCCCGTGACCGACGCGCCGTCGCGCGCAGCCCCGCGCTCCCAGAGCGCATCGATCATCGTGAACGCGCGGCGCAGGTGCGGGATCACGATCGATCCGCCGACGACGAGCGCAATGGTCAGGCTCTCCACTACCTCGGCCCGCGTCGCGCCGCACGCCTGTGCCTGGACGAGATGGTACGAGACGCAGTCGTCGCAGCGCAGGACGGCCGACGCGACGAGCCCCTGCAGTTCCTTGGCCTTCGCCGACAGCGCCCCCTCCTGGTACGCGTCGTGATCGAGCGCGAAGAAGCGCCGCAAGACGAGGCTTCCCTCGCCGAGAACGGCCTCGTTGCCCGCCTCGCGGCGCTCGACAAACGCCCGCAGGACCTCTTCGCCCATCGCTCCTCCTTCCTCCGGCCGCGCCGCCGCCAGCGCGGCCTCGACGTCGCGCACGACGCGCCGACTCTCCGCGTGCGTCAGCACGCGCAGCGCGTCGGCGAATGTGACCCAGCGCGCGTCGGTGTGCTCGCCGGACAACGAGACCGGCGCGCCGCGCGCGCGCGCCGCGAAGTACACGACCGTCTTCTGCAACCGCCGCCCGTCGCGCACGATCGGATAGCGGCTCGTCAACGGCGCGGCCGACGCCCACTCGATGTCGGCGATGCCTGTCTCCTCGCGCACCTCGCGCGCCGCCGCCTCGAGCTCCGTCTCGCCCGCCTCGATCCGCCCCTTCGGGAAGCCCCAGTGGCCGCCCTGCTGGTGGCGCAGCAACAAGTAGAGCCGCCGGCCAGCGTCCTGGCGAAACAGGACGCCCCCGGCGGCTCGTTCCTCGCCCTCTTCGTTAGGTGATGTCGATCTCATGCTCGTTGCGGTCGTAGACTCGCGGGTAGAGCCCAAGGCTGCGCAGCTCGCGCAACAAGACCTTGAACGACTCCGGGAGCCCGGCCTTCGGGAAGTCTTCCCCCTTCAGGATCGACTTGTAGAGCTGGATGCGGCCCCGCGTGTCGTCCGACTTCAGGGTCAGCATCTCCTGCAACAGCGCGGACGCGCCGTAGGCCTCGAGCGCCCACACCTCCATCTCGCCGAGCCGCTGGCCGCCGAACTGCGCCTTGCCGCCGAGCGGCTGTTGCGTGATCAGCGCGTACGGGCCGGTCGAGCGGGCGTGGATCTTCTCGTCGGCGATGTGCTCGAGCTTCAGGATCAGCATGTAGCCAACCGTGATCGGGCGCGCGAACGGCTGGCCCGTGCGCCCGTCGCGCAACGTGACCTTGCCGTCGAAGTCGTCGCCGTCGGCCAGGCCGACCTTCTCCCGCTCTTCGTGCAGCGCCTGCAGAATCTCGTCCTCGTGGGCGCCATCGAAGATCGGGCTTGCCACGTACTCGCCGCGCAACTTGGCCAGCCAGCCGAGGTTCGCCTCGAAGATCTGGCCGAGGTTCATGCGCGACGGGACGCCCATCGGGTTGAGCACAACGTCGACTGGGGTGCCGTCCGGCATGAACGGCATTTCGGCAGTCGGCCGAACCGTCGAGATGACCCCTTTGTTGCCGTGCCGGCCGGCGAGCTTGTCGCCGATCGACAGCGTCTTGCGCTGGGCGACAAACACCTTCACCAGCTCGTTGACGCCGGCGTCCAGCTCGTCGCCCTTGTCGCGCGAGAACTTCTTGACCTTGATGACCTTCGCCGTGCCCGACACCGGGCGCATGCGCAGCGACGTGTTGCGCACGTTGCGCGCGCGCTCGCCGAAGATCGAGCGGAAGATCTTCTCCTCCGGCGTCGGCTCAGACTCGCCGCGCGGCGTGATCTTGCCGACCAGGATGTCCCCGGTCCGCACCACGGTGCCCTCGCGGACGATCCCGTCCTCATCGAGGTTCTTCAGGTCCTCCTTGGAGATGTTCGGAATGTCGGCCGTGATCTCCTCCGGGCCGAGCTTGGTCTCCTCGGCCTTGACCTCGAACTCCTCGATGTGGATCGAGTCGAGCAGGTTCTCGCGCACGAGGCGGTCGCTGACGACGATGGCGTCCTCGTAGTTGTAGCCCTCGAACGGCATGATCGCGACGAGCAGGTTGCGGCCCAGCGCAAGCTCGCCCGACTCGCTCGACGGTCCGTCGGCCAGAAGGTCGCCGACATTCACTTCGTCGCCTTCCGCGACGACCGGCCTCTGGTGCAGGATCGTGTCTTGGTTCGATCGTTCGAAGTTCACGAGCGGGTAGACGCGGCGCTTCTTGCCCTTCTTGACGAGTATGTGGGTCGCATCGACCTCAACGACGGTCCCATCTTCCTCCGCCAGGAGGAGCATGCCGGAATCCATCGCCGCCTGACGCTCGAGCCCCGTGCCAACCAACGGCGCCTCGGGCCGCAGGAGCGGCACCGCCTGACGCTGCATGTTCGCGCCCATCAGCGCACGGTTGGAGTCGTCATGCTCGAGGAATGGGATCAGGGCTGACGAGATGCCGACGAGAGCTCGGGGGGAGACGCCGATGTAGTCCACTTGCGCGGGCGGCACGAGCTTCACGTCTTCCCTTCCGGTTCGGACCTCAACGCGTTCACCCAGCAGCCGCCCGTTCGAGGCGACCGCGGCCGTTGCGGGGGCAATCAGGAGGTGCTCCTCGTCGTCGGCCATCAGGTAGTCAATCTGATCGGTGACCTTGCCTTTCACGACCTTCCGATACGGCGACACGAGGAATCCGTACTCGTTGACGCTCGCGTAGCAGGCAAGTGACGTGATGAGTCCGATGTTCTGGCCTTCCGGCGTCTCGATCGGACAGATCCTGGCGTAGTGCGACGAGTGCACGTCGCGGACTTCGATCTTCGCCCGGCGCTTCGTGAGTCCTCCGCCCAACGCGTTCAAACGCCGCTTGTGCGTGAGTTCGGTCAGCGGGTTCGTCTGCTCGAGGAATTGCGAGAAGCGCCCCGTGTAGAAGAGCTGGTTGATCGAGCCCTGGACGGTTCGCGTCGAGATGAGTCGCCGAATCGTGTCCTTCTCCTCGAGCGCGTACTTCGACAGCTTGTCGCGCGCGATGCGCGCCATCCGAACGAGTCCGGTGCGCAAGGCGTTCTCCGCCAGTTCGCCCGGCAGGCGGACGCGCTTGTTCGCGAGGTGGTCCTTCTCATCGAGCAGGTCCGGCTGAGTCGGGACTTCGACCAGCACCTTCAGAGTGCGCATGACGTCGGCGAGATAGAGCACGGGCTGCTTCAACTGCATCCCAAGCTTCCGGTTCACCTTGAACCGTCCGACTTGCGACAGATGGTAGCTCGTCGGATGGAAGTAGAGGTTCTCGACGTACTCCGCCATCTGGGACGGACTTGATCGGTCCGACGGACGGAGCTTACGGTAGACGCTGCGAAGCGCCTCCTCCTGGCTCGTCGTCTGGTCCTCTTCCAGCGCGCGCTGGATGTAGCGGTTGACGAGACGGACTTCCTTCACGCCCGACTTCTCGAGCGCGCCGAGACTGGCCTTGTCCAGCGTCTCCCCGGCCACCAGGATCGGCTTCTTGTCCTTACCATGGACGTCAGCGGCCACTCGATGTCCGACGTACGGTCCGAGGTTCTCGGCCGACGCCGGCGACACTGAGAACGAGAAGAAGCGGCTGATGCGACCGTCGTCCAGCCCGAGCGCCTTCAGCAGGACCGTGGCGACGACCTTCCCTTTCCGGTCGAGGTTCGCGCGCAGTGTGCCGCGCTTCGTGTCGAGCACGATCTCCAGCCACGCCCCGAGTTCGGGCAGGATGTGCCCCTTGTACTGATTCGAATCTTCTTGCGTGAAGTAGACGCCTGGGGCGCGGGTCAACTCGTTGACGAGCGCGTTCTCGGACCCGTTGATGATGAACGTGCCCCGGTTCGTCATCATCGGGAAGTCCCCGATGTACAGCTCCGTCTCCTGGAGCAGCTTGCCCTCCTGGAGCAGCCGCACCGTCACCCGCAGCGGCTGGGAGTACGTGAGATCTTTGTCCTTACACTCCGCCTCCGTGTTCCTCGGCTCGCCGAGGTACGGATCGACGAACTCCATGACCAGCCCGTCCTTGCCATGCCCTTCGATCGGAGTCACGTCGGCGAACGCACGCTTGATGCCGTCCTTCACGAACTCGTCGAACGAGCGTCGCACGTCCGCGAGGAGGTAGGGCGGGGGAAGGATTTCCTGAATCCGTCCGTAGGATCTTCGTTCTCGGTACTCCATCTTCTCCCCTTGCAAAGAACGCCCTGCCCTAAGGCGCCGAGCACCTTAAGGCAGGTGTAGTTCAGAGACCTGTTCCGGCGTGCAGGACTACTCCAGCTCGATCTCGGCCCCTGCCGCCTCCAGCTTCTCCTTGATGCTCGACGCCTCGTCCGGGCTAACGTTCTCCTTAATCACCGCGGGGACCTTGTCAGCGAGATCTTTGGCCTCCTTGAGGCCGAGACCCGTGATCTCCTTGATCTCCTTGATGACCTGGATCTTCTTCTGCCCGGCCGACTTCATGATGACCTTGTAGGCCTCAACCGCAGGCTTCCCGCCACCTGCATCGCCGCCGGCAGGCGCCGCGGCGACCGCCACCGGAGCCACCATGGCGGCGGAGACGCCGAACCGCTCCTCGATCATGCCCACCAGCTCGGCCAAGTCCTTGACCGACATTTCCTCAATCTGCTTGAGGATGTCCACGTTCGCCATCGCTTATGCCTCCTCTTTCACATCTGCGCGTTGCTCTTTGACTTCGTTCAGGACGACCGCCAGCTGCTGGAGTTTCGCGTTTAGGACGACCGCGAGAGCCCGCATCGGGCTCGCCAACAGCATCGCCAGCTTCGCCAGGAGCTCCTGGCGCGAGGGCAGGTTCGCATACTTCGTGACCTCGCCCTCCTGGACAACCGACCCCTCGAACACGCCGCCCTTCAGCGTGTACTTGGGAGCGTAGGTCTTCCGACACTCTTCGCTCAGCTTGAACGCGAGCGCCGGATCGTCGTACGCGATCGCGATGCCGATCGGGCCTGAGAAGAGCTCGGACAGCCCCTCCATCCCCGCCTCGCGCGCCGCGATCTTCGCCAACGTGTCCTTGACCACGCGGTAGTCCAATCCCTGCTTGGTGAACTTCTCGCGAAGTTTGACCATCTCGTTCGCCGTCAATCCGCGGTAGTCGGCCAACACCACGGCCGTTGCCCTGGAAAGCTTCTCGGTCAGGCGAGCGACTTCATCGATCTTCACTTGGGTCGGCATCTCGCCCTCCTACGTCTCGGCTTCCGCGATGGCGGTGACTTCATTCAGGTCGAGTGGAATCCCAGGCCCCATCGTGGACGCAATCGATACCTTGCGGATGTAGCGCCCTTTGACGCCTTCTTCAGGCTTCCTCTCGGCCACGCTGCGAATGAGCGCGCGCAGGTTTTCCCTCAGCGCCGCCTCGTCGAACGAGGCCCGACCGAACACGGTGTGGACAACGCCCTGCCGGTCCGTTCGGAACTCGACCATTCCCTTCTTCAGTTCGCCGATCACCTGACCGATGTCCTTGGTGACCGTGCCCGTCTTCGGGCTCGGCATCAGGCCGCGTGGACCGAGGATTTTTCCGAGCTTGCCGACCACCGGCATCATGTCGGGGGTCGCGACGACCTTGTCGAAATCGAACCAGCCTTCCTGGATCTTCTTCGCCATGTCCTCGCCGCCGACGAAGTCGGCGCCCGCCTTCTCGGCTTCCGAGATGCTCTCGCCCTTCGCGAATGCGAGGACGCGCACGCTCTTCCCCGTTCCGTGCGGCAGATTGCAGGTGCCGCGAACATTTACCTGGCTCGCCTTGATCCCGAGCACAAACGCCACTTCCGCGGTCTCGTCGAACTTGGCCGTCGCCGTCTGCTTCAGGCGAGCGACCGCATCATCGATGCCGTAGGCGATGCTTGGGAGGACGAGCTGTGAGACTCCGGCGTACCGCTTGCTTCGTTTCACCCGTCCACCACCTCGACTCCCATGTTCCGAGCCGTGCCCTCGATGATGTTCATCGCCGACTCGAGCTTGTAGGTGTTGAGATCGGGCATCTTGCGCTCCGCAATGCGGCGCACCTGCTCGCGTGTGATCTTCGCCACCTTGTTTCGATTCGGCTCCGCGGACCCCGTCTGGACGCCCGCCGCCATCTTGATCAGCTCCGCCGCCGGCGGCTGCTTGAGCACGAAGTCGAACTTGCTCCCCAGATACACCGAGATCACGACCGGAATGACGACTCCGGGCGTCTCGTGCTTCGTGGCCTCATTGAACTTCTTGCAGAAGTCCATGATGTTGAGCTTGTGCTCGCCTAGCGCGGGTCCAACCGGAGGCGCGGGCGTCGCTTGGCCAGCCGGGATCTGTAGAGTGATCTTGGCTATGGCAGTTCTCGCCATGTGTCCTCCTCCCCTTCCTTTCGCTCTCCTAGAGCTTGTCGATTCCCTCAAACCCGAGACGCACCGGCGTCTCGCGGCCGAAGATCTTGACCATCACGGTGACTTCCTCGGCGTCCTTGTCGATCTCTTTGACCTCGCCGGTGAAGTCCGCGAACGGGCCCTCGACGATCTCCACGACCTCGCCAACGGTGAAGTCCACCTCGACGCGCGGCTCGCCTGTCGCCGTTGCGGGCGCCGCCGTGGCGGCCGCGGGCACGGCAAGGAGACCGGCCTTGCGCTTGATGAGCTTCATCTCCGGGCCCTCGATCGGCATCGGCTTGAACCGCGAGCCCACGTAGCGCACGGCCCCTTTGATGCCGTCGATCAATTCCATCATCTGTTCGTCTTCGAGACCCAGACGGCAGAACACGTACCCAGGGAACAGCCGCCGCTTCTCGATCCGCTGGATCGTGATGACGCGCTTGTCCTTGTACTCCTTCACCTTCAGGAGTCCCGAGGCGCGGCTCGTGATCTGGTCCTCATTCTCGTACAGGTCGCCCTCACGTAGCGCCGAGCCCTTGCGCAGCTTCGTCGGCGCGCACTTGTCAAGAACGATCTTCTTCTTCTCTTTTCCGCCGGGATGCTCGAACGTCACGCGGCGAACCTTGTCGCGCACGACGATCGTGCCGCGGTTCGTCACGGTGAATTTCTCGTCACTGTCTGTCGTAAGCGGGACGCCATTCCGGATCTTCTCGCCGAGTCGGATGTCGCGGCGGACCCGCTTGTCGGCGGGAATGAAGTGCGCCTCCTCGTTGCGATTCGTGAGCTCGATCACGACGCGCTGAAGCACTTCGACGTCCGTGACCTTGCCGCCCTCTTCCATGTGACGCGGCGCCTTGCGCGCCAGCACATCACCGCGCGTTGTGCGCACGTTCGGCTTTGCGACAAGATCGTATTCGTACGGGATGCGATACTCGGTCGTTGCGCCGCGGCGGCTCCGCGACGTAATGACTTCCTCGACCGGGACGAGGAAGAACGTCTCCTCGCCTTCGATGTCGAACCTCTCGACCGCGCGCTCCCACTGTCTTTTCCGGACGCGATCGTTGAGGTCCTCTTTGACCTTCAACTCAGAACCGGCATAGGTCTGGATCGCGTACCACTTCTTCAACCGCATGGTTTCCTTTGTCTACGCGGCTTGCGGCCCGACGATGAGCCTCAGGATGACCGCCACGACCCCGTCGATGCCCCAGATGTACAGGGTGAGGACGATGGTCATGAGCAGGATGAGCACCGTGAGCGAGATGACTTCGTTTCTCGTCGGCCATGTCACCCGGGCGACTTCCGCTCGCACACCCTTGAGGTAGTTCGCAACCCGATCGATCATCCGCATCTCCTCGCTCTCCGATTCCTCTTGCAGGCCCGGAGGGGATCGAACCCCCAGCCTTCCGATTTGGAGTCGGATGCTCTGCCAATTGAGCTACGGGCCTGTACTCAGGTCCGCCCGGCGCGGGCCGGTGTCCGCAGTCCGCGAAAGGCTAGACCTCCTTGTGCAGCGTGTGTTTCCGGTCCCACTTGCAGTACTTGTTCAGCAAGAGCTTGCCCTGGGACGTCGTCTTGTTCTTCTTCGTGTGGTAGTTCCGCCGTCCGCACTCCGGGCACGCCAGCGTGACGTGGACGACCGCTTCGCCTTTCTTCGCCATGCGTCGAACCTCTCAGCTACTCGATGATCTTCGACACAACGCCAGCGCCGATCGTCTTGCCGCCCTCGCGGACCGCGAAGCGCAGGCCCTCATTCATCGCGACCGGGTGCAACAGCTCGCCGATGAACTTGACGTTGTCGCCAGGCATGACCATTTCCACGCCCTCGGGCAGCGTGATCGTTCCGGTGATGTCCGTCGTGCGGAAGAAGAACTGCGGCTTGTAGCCGGTGAAGAACGGCTTCTGCCGCCCGCCTTCGTCGCGCGTGAGAACGTAGATCGCGCCCTCGAACTTGGTGTGCGGCGTGATCGTCTTGGCCGCCGCGAGAACCTGGCCGCGCTCGACCTCATCCTTCTCGACGCCGCGGAGCAGGATTCCGACGTTGTCGCCGGCGATGGCGTAGTCGAGGGTCTTATTGAACATCTCGAGGCTTGTCGCGACCGTCTTGCGGACCTCCTCGTGGATTCCGACGATCTCGATTTCCATTCCCGGGGTGATCTTGCCACGCTCGACGCGGCCGGTGACGACCGTGCCGCGGCCCTTGATCGAGAAGACGTCCTCGACCGGCATCAGGAACGGCTTGTCCTCCTCGCGGTCCGGCTGCGGGATGAAGCTGTCGCACGCCGCGATGAGGTCGAAGATCGGCTTCGCGTCCGGCGAGTTCGCGTCGGCGACCTGGGTGGCCTTGAGCGCCGAGCCGCGGATGATCGGGGTCTCGTCGCCCGGGAACTCATAGCGCGACAGGAGGTCGCGAATCTCGATCTCGATGAGGTCCACGAGGTCGGGATCGTCGACGAGGTCAACTTTGTTCAGGAAGACGACGATCGCCGGAACGTTAACCTGCTTTGCCAACAGCACGTGCTCGCGGGTCTGCGGCATCGG
>JBFYRA010000151.1:0-5342 GCA_041302485.1 Candidatus Bipolaricaulota bacterium | reverse complement strand
GCTGCATGACCCAAGCCGGCGAGGCCGACTGCGACTGCGACCACCACGGCCCCGACCCGTCTCCAGCGCATCATGCCTCCTCGCACCCCTATCAAGATCCTTACGAATTGCCTGTGACGCGATCATAGCACTCCGCGGCGGGCCGCGGCCCGACTTCGGCTTCGCCGTGGGTGCACTACGCCGGGATCGTCTCCAGGTCGGCGAGGAGCAGGCGCTTCGTCTCCTCGTCGGTCAGGCGGTCCGAGGCCCGGCGCGCCAACGCCAGGTGGTCGGCCGCCTGCTTCCGTCGGCCCGCCGCCGCGTGCGCACGCGCCAGCGCCTCGTGCGCGTAGGCGAGCGCGTACGGCGCGACGCCTTCCTTACCGGCTTGGGACAGCGACAACTCGCCGTAGCGCATCGCCTCCTCGGCGCAGCCAGCGACAGCATGCACTCGCGACACGAGCCAGTAGCCGACCGAGAGGTTTTCGGACGTCGCGTCGGTGCGCTGCGTCCAGTGCCACAGCGAGGCCGTCGCGCGGAGGAGCATCTGCTCGTCGTCCTCCGGCGTTCGGTCTGACTTGTCGAGAAGTTCCCACGTCTTGTTGAAACCGTCCGACGAGAAGAACCGGTGTCCAGCGGCTGCATCGAAGTCAGGCTGTCCCACGGCGACCTCCTTCTGCTGCAGCGATCATAGCACTCGACCCGGAGGGCGAGTCCACATGCTCGGAGTCCGCCGATGGATCGCCTGTCGGCTGTAGCGTCGCACCTTGGTGCGACGTGGAGGGTGAGTCAATGCGGAACGTCGCAGACAAGCTGCGACGCTACATTCGTCTGCGAACCGCGCACCGCGAGGCTACTCGACACCGCCGCCGTCGTCCGAGCTGCAGTTCGCCGGGCGCCGTGCGGCGAACTGCCAAGCTGTCGTCCGCCCTCGACTTCCCGTCAGCAGTTGCCGGACGCTCTGTGGCGACCTGCCAAGCTGTCGGCTATCACGCGCCAGCCGACAGCCGGTATGATTCCCCATCGGGGGTGACGGGGTGGAGCGCATCGTCGAAGTCCTGCGCAAGCATTGGGGCTACACGAGCTTCCTCCCGCTCCAGCGCGAGGCGATGGAGTGTGCCCTTTCCGGCCGCGACTCGCTCGTCGTCCTTCCCACCGGCGGTGGGAAGTCGCTCTGCTTTCAGGCTCCGGCTCTCGTTCTGCCCGGGCTGGCTCTGGTCGTGTCGCCGCTCATCTCGCTGATGAAAGACCAGGTCGACGCGCTACGCGACGTCGGCATCGCCGCGGCGCGCCTCGACAGCTCGCAGACGCCCAACGAACAGGACTCTGTTGTCGACGACATCTGTCGCAGGGAACTCAAGATCCTCTATGTCTCGCCCGAGCGGCTCATGATGAACGGTTTCGCGCGATTCCTCAGGCAGCAAGCCGTCTCGCTCGTCGCGATCGACGAAGCGCACTGCGTCAGCATGTGGGGACACGACTTCCGCCCCGAGTACCGCCAGCTCGGCGCGCTGCGCGAGGCGTTTCCTGGGGCGGCGCTCCACGCCTACACCGCGACGGCAACCGACCACGTGCGCGACGACATCGTCGCGCAGCTGAAGCTCGCAAATCCGCGCGTCCTCGTCGGCTCGTTCGACCGCCCGAATCTCGTCTACTCCGTCGAGCGCCGCACCGATGGCCTGGAGCAAGTCCGCGAAGTCCTCGATCGCCACGGGGGAGAGTCGGCGATCGTCTACAGCATCCGGCGCGCCGACGTCGACTCGCTCGCGGAGAAGCTCGCGAGCGCCGGGTACCGCGTCGCTGCGTACCACGCCGGTCTCGCCGACGAGGCGCGCAAGCAGGCCCAGGATGCGTTCATTCGCGAAGAGGTCGACGTGATCGTCGCGACCGTCGCGTTCGGGATGGGCATCGACAAGTCCAACGTCCGCGCCGTCATCCACGCCGGCATGCCAAAGTCGCTCGAGCACTACCAGCAGGAGAGCGGCCGCGCCGGCCGCGATGGACTCGACGCCGAGTGCGTGCTGCTCTACGGCTCGGGCGACTACGCCGTCTGGCGCTACATCATCGAGCAGTCGGAGTCCGAGGAAGCGAAGGCCATCGCGCACCGCAAGCTCGACGACGTCTCGGCCTACGCGGCCGGCGCCGTCTGCCGCCATCGCGCGCTCGTCCAGTACTTCGGCCAGACCCTCGCAGGCGAGAGCTGCAACGCCTGCGACGTCTGCTTTGGCGATCTCGAGCTCGTCGACGACGCACTCGTCGTCGCGCAGAAGATCGTCTCTTGCGTGTACCGGCTCGAAGAGCGCTACGGTGGGGACTACACGGCCGGCGTTCTCACAGGCTCTCGCGAGGAGCGCGTGCTCACGAACGGCCACGACGCGCTCTCGACCTACGGTCTGTTGGCTGACTTGCCGAAGAAGCTCGTGCGGGATTGGATCGAGCAGCTCGTCGGCCAGGGCGTCCTCGCGAAAGAGGGCGAATACGATGTCCTCAGGATCACCGACCGCGGCCGTCGCGTGCTGCGCGGCCAGGAGATTCCGCGCTTGCTCAAGCCGAGTGCGCCGCGCGAGAAGGCAACCCCGCGCGGGGTCGCGGCCGACTCGTGGGACGGCGTCGACCGCGGTCTGTTCGACACGCTGCGCGTCTTGCGGCGCCGCTTTGCCGAGGAGAAGAACGTCCCCGCCTACATCGTGTTCACCGACGCCGCCTTGCGCGACATGGCGCGGCGGCGGCCGTCGTCGCCGGAGGGCTTCCGCGGCGTGTCCGGCGTCGGTGAAGCCAAGGCACGCCAGTACGGCGACGCGTTCGTCGCCGCGATCGTCGAGGCCTGCGAGGCCCGCGGGCTCGAGATGGACGTCGATCCGACGCTCAAACCGGTGCCGAAGCCTGAGAGGGCGCGCGGTCGCAGGACAGCGAAAGCCACCGTCGACCTCGCGAAACAGATGGCCTACGGACGGTTCGACCGCGGCGAGTCGCTCGCTCAAGTCGTCGACGCCGTCGGAAAGCCGACCGACGGCGTACTCGAGTACCTGCTCGACTACCTCCGCGAGAAGAAGCAGAGCTCGCCCGAGCCGTGGGTGGAAGGCTCACTTTTCGCCCGCATTGCCGATGCGGCGACGCGGCTCGGCGTCGCTCGGCCGATCAGTATCCTCCGCGAGCTCGAAGGCGCCGCGACCTACGAACAGGTCCGGATCGCGATCGCGTGCCTCGAGAACCGCGCCTGAGTCGAGTGAGTGAGGTCAGGCGGCTCGAACATCGTGGGTCCCCCAAAATGCTGGTCAGCAGGTCGGAATAAAGCGAGATGCGCACATGGAGATGTAGGAGCGTGGCAGAAAGGAGGAACTAGGATATACTTGCCCCACGACTGGTCGCGAAGGAGGGAATGGGGTGAGCATGGGAACCTCCGTTGGCAGCATCGAGGAAAAGATTCGGGACGTGCGCGGGCAGAGGGTGGTTCTGGACTCGGACCTTGCGCGGCTCTACGGCGTCGAGACGCGGGCTCTCAACCAGGCGGTGCGGCGGAACGCGGACCGTTTCCCGTCCGACTTCGTGTACCGCCTCACGCCGGGCGAGCGAGAGAAAATCGCCGCAGCCTGTGATGACCTCGCTGCCCTGCGCTTCTCGTCGAATCCCCCCTACGCGTTCACCGAGCACGGAGCGCTCATGGCGGCCGTCGTCCTCCACTCGCCGCAGGCGATCGAGATGAGCGTCTTCGCGGCTCGCGCCTTCGTCCGCCTCCGCAGCATCTACGCCTCGCACACCGAGCTCGCTCGGCGGCTCGACGAGATCGACGTACGGGCGAGCCGTCAGAACAGCGATTTGCGGCCCATCGTGCAGGCGATTCGGCAGCTGGCTCTCCCACCGATCCCGCGACGCTGCTCGGTTGGCTCCGCATCCGCGGACGTCCGATAGGCAGTCCGGGCCCGGAGCTAGGAGCTTCCCTCGGCGCGGCCCACGACCCGGAACACGTAGAGCCCGCCCGATTGGTCCGCTACATAGACGAGATCTCCCTCGACGGAGACTCCGTTTGCACGATCGCCCGTGTCGACGAGCGCGATCTCCTCGGGGTTCGCCAGGTCGGCGAGCGAGACGAGAGACAGTCCGCGCCAGTCAAACGCCAGGACCGCGATGTCATCGAGGAGCTGCACGTCCGTGCGCAAGCCGGCGTAGAACGCGCCAAGCACGGTCGGCTGGGTCGGATCGTCGGCAGAGACAATCGTCAACTGGCTCTGCTCGCTCAAGAAGACGCGCTCTCCGGTTGCGAGCACCGAACGTGCCGCCCCCTCGGTCGTGAGCGAGCCGAGTTCGATTGGGTTCTCCGGGTCGTCGATCGCGACGATGCGCAGTCCGCACGTCCACGCGGCCACGTAGGCGACGTTCTCGAAGACGTCTACCCCATAGGCGTAGCCGGGCAGAGGAAGCGAACTCAGGAGGACGGGCGCCGCAGGATCGGAGATCGAGACGAGGTCGAGTCCCGCCGCGTCGACGGCGGCGACGACGACCTCGCCCACGAGCTTGAGCGAACGCGCGCGGCCCGAGAGCGCTAGCTGCGCGATTTCCACCGGAGCGAGCGGGTTCGTGACGTCGACGACCACGAGCGTCGCGCCGATGCCCAGGACGAGCTGAGTGCCCGACACGTCGAGGCAAAGCGCGCCGTCGGCAGAGAAGAGGGCAAGCTCGCGCGGCGCGGCGGGGTCCTCGACCGAGATCACGCGCACGCCGCGCGCAGAGTCGAGGAGGTAGACCACGTCCCCCGCCGCGACCACGGCGAAGCCGTAGCTCGCGGTGTCGACGACGGCGATCTCCGTCAGCGCGGCGTCCGCCGCCGCGAGGACGATGCGCAGTCCGCTCGACCATGCGGCGACGAAGGCCAGGTCGCCGGACAGCGCGAGCGCACGAGCGCCATCGTCGAAGCGCAGCGTGTCGACGACAACCGGGGCCGCGGGATCGGCAACCGAGACGAGCTGGAGGCCGGCATACCGATTCGCAACGTAGGCGAAGGTCCCCCGGACCGCGACGCCGACTGCCTCTGGCAACTCGACGGCGCCAACCTCTTCGGGTCGGGTGGGATCGGCGACCGAGACCGCCACGAGGCCTCGGCGTTCGTCGGCCACGTAGGCCACAGCGCCGCCCACGGCGACGCCGACCGCACTCCCGAGCGTCGTGCATGCGCCGAGTTCCACCAACGCCGTCGGATCCGCGATCGAGACAAGGCGCAGCCCGGCCTCGCCAGCCGCAACGTAGGCGGTCGACCCCACGAGAACGATGCCCGCAGCGCGGCCGGGCAAGGCGAGAGAACCCATGCGGTAGGGACTTGCCCTGTCCGCGAGCGACACCACCGACACCCCCTGGTAGCGCTCGGCGAT
>JBFYRA010000137.1:0-5990 GCA_041302485.1 Candidatus Bipolaricaulota bacterium | reverse complement strand
TTCTCGGTGTACATCACTCACCTACCTTGAACGGCGACATCGCGCGCAACTCGCCGACCGCGCCGGGCAGTGCTGCGAGTAGGCGATCGATGTCGTGGGCCGTAGTGTCCCGTCCCGTGCTGATGCGGAGGCTTCCGTGTGCCATCGACAGAGGCACGCCGATGGCGACGAGCACGTGGCTCGGCTCGAGGTTCGGGGATGAGCACGCCGACCCCGTCGAGGCGGCGATCCCGACTTCATCCAGTTTCATCACCAGGCTCTCGCCCTCGATCCCGGCGAAACTGAAGTTCGCGATGTGCGGCAGACTCATGCTTGGGTGGCCGTTCAGCCTCGTTCCCGGCATCGCTTGAACGCTCGCGATGAGGCGCCCGCGGAAGCCCTCCATTCGCCGCACGACCTCGCCGCGTTCGGAGAACGCCAGCCGAAGCGCCGCGGCGAATCCAACGATCCCAGGCACGTTCTCGGTTCCGCTGCGCAGGCCTCGCTCGTGGCCGCCGCCGCGCACGAGCGGCGCGAGCCGCGTGCCCTTGCGAACCACCAGCAGGCCGACGCCTTTCGGACCGCACAGCTTGTGTGCCGACGCCGACAGCATGTCCACGCCGTCGACAGGCACGTTCACCTTGCCGAGCGCCTGCACGGCGTCCGTGTGGAAGAGGATCCCGCGCTCCCGGCAGATCCGACCGATCTCGTCCGTCGGCTCGAGTGTTCCGATCTCGTTGTTCCCGGCCATGATCGAGACAAGGAACGTGTCCTCGCGCAGCGCCGCGCGTACGGCTTCCGGGTCGACGCGCCCAGAAGCGTCGACGTCGACGAAGGACGCGCGGTGCCCCATCGCGGCAAGCGACTCGACCGAACGGAGTACCGCGTCGTGCTCGACGCGCGAGGTGACGATGTGGCCGCGCGCCGAGCGCGCCAGCGCCGCCCCGACGATGGCGAGGTTGTCCGCCTCCGTCGCTCCGGAGGTAAAGACGATCTCCTCCGTGCGAACGCCGAGAACGTCGGCGATGCTCGCCCGCGCCTCGTCGACCGCCTTTCGTGCCTCGCGGCCGAAACTGTGCAGGCTCGAGGCGTTGCCGTAGCGGCGATCGAAGTACGGCGCCATCGCCTCGACGACCTGGGGAGCCATCGGCGTGGTCGCGCTGTGGTCGAGATAGACACGCTCGTTCATTTCTGGATCACCGCGTAAATCCTACCGCGTCGGTCCGGTTTACGCAAGAAAGAGAGCGCCGCTACAGAGCGGCGCCCTCCCGAAGCTAGAGCTTCTCGAACAACTCGGCGGCCGCGCCGCAGTCAGGGCAAGTCCACCCGTCTGGAAGGTCTTCGAACGCCGTTCCGGCGGGGACTCCTGTCGTCGGGTCGCCCACGTCGGGATCGTAGATGTAACCGCAGACCGTGCACTCCCACCTATCCATCGCGTACCTCCTGCGTCTCCGTTGCAGCCGTCGGCTCGGGCTCGCCTTCTGCTTCTGCTCCGGCTCCGCCGACCGCCTCGACCTTGCCGGCCTCGTCGACCGGCACTGCAACGTGGAACCGGAACTCGTCGATTGTACTCAGACCGAAGTGCCGAAGGAACTCGTCGGTGACGTGGAGCAAGATCGTCCGCCCGTGCTCCTCGCCGCGCACGAGTCCCCGTTCCATCAGTTCCTGAATGTGCTCATAAGCCTTGTTGCCGCGCGTGCGGACGACGTCGGCCTGCGTCGCGGGGTGATTGTAGGCGATCACGGCGAGCGTCCGGAGCACCGGCTGCGGGATGTCTTGCTGCGGCGCAAGATGCGCGACCCGATCGACATACGCGGCCTTCACGCGCAGAAGAGCCTGCCCTCCCTCGAGGACAAGCTCGATCCCGGTCGCCGCGTCGGCGTAGGTCGTCTGAAGGTCGGCTAGGAGTTGATCGACGTACGCGAGCGGCACGTCGCCGAGGATCTTCGCAAGCGCACGGCGGGACAGAGGTCGAGAAGCGAGGAACAAGGCCGACTCGACAAGCGCGAGGTCGTTGCCGCGGGAGGCATCTTCTCCGTGCATCATCGTGACTGGGATGCGATCGAAGCCGGGGTCATGTCTCCGACTCCAGACGGATGAGGATGTCGCCGAGGAACTCCTTCTGCGAGCAGCAGATCTGTCCGTCGGCCGCGAGGTGCAGCACCTCGAAGAACCGGCGCACGCGCTCGTTCTTGTCGCCCTGATCGAGCAGACGGAAGAAACTGAGGACGCGCCGCCCGGAGAGAAGCTTCTTGATGCGATCCAGAACGCCGCGCAGGCGGTCGGTGAAGTCCTGGCCGCCGATCTCGAACCCCTCGAACGGGTCACGCTCGTCGTCCGGAAGAGACGCGCGCTCGATCAGGCGCCCGGCGCGCCGTCGGCTGACCTTCATCGCACCGGTGAGCGCCGCTTCGAGGTCGCGGAGCGTCACTTGGCGGGCCGGCTTGCGCACCACGGGCAACGAAAACTCGCCAGGATCGATCGGGGCCTCGGCCTCCATCGCGGCGTCGACGGCGTCTTCAAGTTCGGCGACGAGGTCGCCCTTCGGCGTCGGCGCGTGGGCGGCCAGAAGCACGTCCGACTTCATGCGCAACAAGACCGAACAGGTCAGGACCATGCGCCCGGGGACGGTGAACTCGAGCTCGCGTAGCGCCTGCAGGTAAGCGCGATATCGCTGCGCCAACTCGGCAATGTCGATGTCCCAGGGATCCATGTCGGCCGTGAGCCGGTGAAGGACGCCCTCCCAGCTCTCGGCGACAAGCTCCTCAATCGGCACTGCTGCGATCTGCACCGTCTGCACGCCGTCAATCTCCTCTAGCTTAAGTTGAGCGCCAACACCTCGGACGCGCCGTTCTTGATTGTCACGCCATAGGCGCGGTCCGCATGGCGAACTGTTTCCTCGTTGTGCGAGACAACGATCACCTGCATCCGCTGGGCGTAGTCCCGCAGCATGCGCGCAAGCCGCGTCGTGTTCATCAGATCGAGCGCCGCGTCGATCTCATCGAGGATGAAGAACGGCGCCTGCTGGTTCTCCTGCAACGCGCAGATGAATGCGGTGGCGACCAGGGTCTGCTCGCCGCCGGACAGGGAATCGATGACGTGCGGCTCCTTGTCCGGCGGGTTCGCGCGAATCATGAGGCCGGACGAGATGTCGCCCGGGACATCGAGATCCAGCGACGCGCTACCGCCCTCGAACAGCCGGCGGAAGATCTCGTCGAACTGCTTGCCGACCGACGCGAGCGTCTCGAGGAACCGCTGTCGCTTCTTCTCTTCGATCTCGCCGATCAGTCGCTCGATTTCGCGCTTCTCGCTCTCCAGCGCATCGACGCGCTCGCGGAACTGGTTGTACTCCGCCTCGAACGTCGCATAGTCGTCGATCGCCCGCATGTTCACCGGTTCGAGCCGCTTCATGTCCCGCGCGGCTTGTTCGAGGCGTCGCTCCAGCTCGCGCAGCGGCTCGTCGATGAGGTCCGCCGGCGCCTTCTCTCCCACGTCGCCGAGCGCCTCGAGCTCGACCTGCGCCTCGGCTTCCTGGCGTTCGTAGCGCGTCAGCGACCGACGCAGATTCTCCAGCCCCTGGTACTTCTCCCGCCGCGCCTCGCGCAGTTGATGCAGCTTGTCGCTGCGCGCCGACGCGTCACCCTTCGCGCGCGACGAGGTCTCCTGGACCGCGGCGAAGTCCTTTTCCGCCGACTCCAGCCGCGTCGCAAGCTCACTCAGCTCTTCCTCGAGCCGCTCGACATCCTTGCGGAGCTTGATGATGTGCTCGCGCCGCTGGGCGAGATCGAACGACGAGTCTTTCGGCTTCGGCAACTCCTGCTTCTTCGCCGCCGCGCCGGACGGGGGACGCCAGCCGCCGCTCATCGCTCCGCCCTTGCTCTGCATGTCGCCGTCGAGCGTCACGACGCGGACCCCGTCGATATCCTTCACCGCTTCGAGGCTCTCCGCAACCAACGTGTCCGTGAGGACGTACTCGAACGCGCGCCGATACTTCTCGTCGAACTCCACCAGATTGATTGCGTAGTCGATGACGCCCTTCAGCTTGACCGCTTCGGCCGAAGCGAGGCTCTTGCGCATCGTCACGAGCCGCCGCAACGGCAGAATGCGCGCGCGCCCGAGCCGCTTCTCTTTGAGGAAGTTGATGCACTCAATCGCCGTCTCGCGCGAGTCGACAACGAGGTCGGCGAGGCTCCCTCCCGCGGCCGCCTCGAACGCGACCTCGTAGCCCGCCTTCGGCGCACCGAGAGAGGCGACCGTTCCGTAGACGCCGCCGCGCTTGCGCTCGATCAGCGCCTGCACCGCCAGGCTCTCCCGAGGCGACGCCCCCGCGGCGGCCGCCGGAGCCGCGGCAGCACGCATCCGCGAGATCTCGTCGATCATCTCTTGGATGTTCGCCATCTGCTGCCGCTTGAACTGGATGTCCGCCTGCTTGTGCAGCGTCTCCGACCGCAGCCGCTCGACCTCTTTGACCATCGCGATCTGAGATCCGCCGCCGAGGTCCTCCTGCATCCCCTCGAGCTCCCACTCCTTATTCTCGATCTCGCGATCGAGCGCTTCGACGTCCTTCTCGAACGCGCCGATCCGCTCGTCCATGCCCTGCCGCTCCGTCTGGGCCTGACGCAGTTTCTCGACGATGCGTTCGCGCCTCTGGTGGGCAATCGAGCGGCGCAGCCGGTCCTGCTCCTGGCCCAACGCTTGATAGGCGAGCGCGGCATCGCGCTCCTTCTGCAGGCCAAGCAGGCGGCGCCGGCGCTCGGCAAGCAGCATCCGGTGCGTGTTCAGCTTCGACTTGACCTCTTTGAGCTCGAGGATCGCCTGGTCCCGCTTCTCATCGTACGCCGCGATCCCGCTCACCTCGTCAAGGATCTCGCGCCGTCGCAGCGGTGTGCGCCGGACGATCTCGGTGATCCGCCCCTGCGCGATGAGTTGCTGCCCGTCCGGGTCGATGCGCGCCGCTTCGAGGACCTCGTCGATCGTCGTCCGCGCGCAGCTCTTGCCCATGAACGTGTAGGTCGACGACTTGCGCGTGATGCGCCGCCCGAGGCAGACTTCGGGCGCCTTCGCGCCCGGTTCGAAGAACCGATCGAACACGCCGGATGCATTGTCGAGAAAGAGCGCGACCTCCGCTGTCTCCGCCGGCTCGTAGCGCTCGCCGCCGTTGAAGATCAGGTGCTCGAGCCGGTCCGCGCGGAGTTGAGACGACCGCCTTCCCATGACGAAACTCACCGCATCGAACAGGTTTGATTTGCCCGACCCGTTCTCGCCGACGATCGCCGTCATCCCCTCGAGGAATGGCAACACGGTCTTCTTTCGGAAGGATTTAAACCCGCTGAGTTCGACGCGGTTGATCTTCGTCATGCGAGGCTCTGCCTCACGCTGGGCACTCTCTCGGGAAAGAGGCTCAACTGCACGATGAGCCGCCCGCCCTTCGCCCCACGGGGATCGACAGATTCCAGGAGCCGGTCGATCTTGTAGCGATTGTAGTCATTGGGGACCGCAACGCCGGTCTCCCAGCGGATGATTGAAGGAATCGACACGCCGAGCCTCGCGGCCGTCGCGCGCTTGCTCCACCCGTTCTCGAGACGAAAGCTTCTCAGTCTGTCTCCGAGTTCCTCCACGCCCGAGCCCCCCTCAAGCCGGTGTACCAATATTACTTCTGTTACACCCCAGAGCAAGAGAAACGGGAGGGGCGAAGCCCCTCCCGCATTCCGCCCCTCACCTAATTCGTTCTAGCTGCCGGTCCCAAGGAACCCCCAGATGAGCGCGCCTACGCCTGCAAGAAGGCCGACGATCGAGATGAAGTACAGCGTGTCGATCTGTGTCTTCAGGTACGCAGCGTTGTCCTCGACCGCCTGCAGCCGGATATCGTACTGCCCGAGCAGCTCGCGGTTCGCCTGGAGGATGCCGTCCTTGGTCGCCACCATGTCCTCGGACAGGGAGGCGATGGCCTGGTCGAATCCCTCCAGCTTGGCGCGGTTGTTGTCGACCTTGATCGCCAACGCGGCCATCGA
>JBFYRA010000136.1:0-3606 GCA_041302485.1 Candidatus Bipolaricaulota bacterium | reverse complement strand
CGGCGGCAGGGTCAGATCTTGATTCTTGCTGTCAGGACCCAGGATCTGACTCGGCCGCCCTAGAACTTGACCTCGCGCTTGACGCGGGAGCCGTCGGCGACGCCGCGCGAGGTTGCCTCCGGCCCTTCGGATGTGATAGGAGAGTGCATGTCCTTCCGGCAGGATCCTTCCCTTGGATCCTTGTGCGGTGGACGACGGAGGCGGACCATGCCGCGTGATCCAGTTCATCTCAAGTCCATAGCAGTCCTTCCGCTGCTTGTCGGGGTCCTCCTGTTCGTCGCGTGGGGCTGCCTTGCGGACGGAACGAACGTTGACGGCGGGCGGCTTCTGTCCTCGGAGCTCGTCGCCGCGCTCTCCGCAGACTGCGACGCTGGCCAGGTGTACAGAAGGGCGTGGCAGGAGCACGGGGGCGGGGGCACGGATGGCGAGCGCGAAGCGAAGCTCCGGCAGGAGATCACGCCCATCCTCCTTGCCTGTCTCGAGAAGGAACTGGCCGTTGTCGACTGCAGCGCGATGAACTGCCAGGACGTCGACAGCGACCTCAGGCCGCTGATCGAACTCCTTAGCGAGTACTTCGTTGCGGACGTGCTCGCGTGCTACACGGGGAGCGGCATCGAGAGTGCGGTGGCGATGTACGCGGCGAAGCTCGAGCAGTGCTACACGACGATGCTCGCGGGCTGCGACTGCAACCTCGCGGGGCTGCAGGCGCTGTGGGCTGCTGTGACGCTGGATGACAACAAGAACTACGGACTTGACGGCGACGCGTGGCAAGCCCTTGTTGACCGCATCGTGGCGAAGTACGAGGAGTGCCTCATCGGCCGGATCCAGGAGATGACCAACGTCTTCGAGATGATGCGGCTGGTGTTCGAAGAGGAAGCTGGGGCCGAGGCCGCCCACAGCAAGCTTCGCTGGGACACGCTCTACAACAACAGCACCGTGGCGTGGGAGATCCTCAAGCGGCTCATTCAGCTCTACGAACTGGAGATCGACATCAACGACCCGTACATGACCTCGCGGTGTTGCGATCCGGTTCGCCTCTTGAGGTGGCTCTACGAAATGATCGACAGCTACGGCCTACAGGACTACCCAACGCGAGATCCGCGGACGTGGACGACCTCGGACTCGGACAACCTGTACAACTTCTGGCAGCGCATGGAGCTAATCGGAGACCTGTACACAGTGTGCAGAGAGCTGGCCCTGCAGGAGCTGACCGCCGACTGCACGCCTAGCGCGTTCTGCACTCTCCTATCCTGCAGGGAGTGCGGAGTCGAAGGACTTCGCGATGCGCTCGAGGACGAACTCGCCGACCCCCGCGAGCAGGCGTTCCTCGCCTCGTTCAAGGAGCGGCTCGAGGAGTGCTCCGGCTGCTCGGTCGATCTCGACTGTGTCGTTGGGTGGTGCGTCCAGACCCAGAAGACGTGGGAGGCATTGCGCGCGCTGTGCCCGATCTCAGCGGAGATACGCGACTGCGCGGCAAGGCTGGGGACGGCGTCTGGAACGGACTACAAGAAGAGCGGCTACCGCCGCTACGACGTGCCAAGCTCGCAACGTGTGGGTTTCTTCGAAGACGAGATCGACGCGTACGCTGACTGCCCGGAACTTGGCTCGTGTGCTCGCGCTCTCAAGGCCTGGTTTGCCACTGCCACCGCTGAACTCAGGCAAGAGCTGGCCGGAGTCTTCTGGGACGCTTTCCAGGCGGCGAATCGTTGAGATCATTCGCCAGGGGAGGTCCACACGGCGGTGCGGCAGGGTCAGATCTTGATTCTTGCTGTCAAGACCCCAGTTCTGACCCCGAGACCCTTGATTCTCAGGGCTGCGTCAGACCTTCACTCTCGGTGTTTCCCTCGCTCGAAGCATCGAGACGCAGAGAGCGTCACGCGCGCTTGCTCCGCGCTCTGATCCGTCACAGCGCTTCGATCGGGAGAGGGGCGGGAGGGTCTGGTCTTGCATTCCAGCACTGGATCCTGCTAGATCCGAGTGGGACTGTGCACCCCAAGCGCGCAGCGCTTGTCGGGTCAGCGCCTACGCCGCGACGTGCGGTCTGATGGGCCGCTCTCGCTGACTGCGCGCTCGTCGAGCAGCCAACGCCACAGTGGGAGGAAACGGATGGTGCCACTCGTTCCGAACCACGACGCCGCTTCCTCGCCTTCCTCGGAGTCGGTCAGGACGAGCAGACTGTCGCAGCCAAGTTCGCGCGCCGCTTTCAGTAGGGCGCGGACCTCGCGCGCTTTCGTCCTCGGGCTCTCGAGGCTGTAGCACACCTGGATCAGCTGCGTGACGCGGAGGCCCTGCTTGATGACGAAGTCGACCTCGTCGCCTTGCTCGCCCTTCCAGCTGTAACACTCGAGTTCGCCCTCAAGCTCGCAGCGATGGAGGTCGATGGCGACGAGGTTCTCGTACAGCTTCCCGCGGTCGGGGCTCGATCGGAAACCGGTCGCAGTCACGAGGCCGTTGTCGATCGCGTAGATCTTCCGATCGCCGGTCGCTCGCTCACGAGCCTTGAACGAGAACCGCCGGAGCGAGAAGAACAGGAAGGACTCTTCAAGGTGTTGGAGGTACTTCTCCGCCGTGTGGACGCTCTGGAGGCGTGTGCTGCGGACAAGGCTGTGGTACGAGTACGGCGAAGCAACGTTGGCCATCAGGTGGTGAGCAAGGTCCTCGAGGCTCTGCGGCGCCCGGATGCGGTGCCGGACGACGATGTCCTTGTAGAGGATGGATCGTACGAGGGTCGTGAGATAGTCGCGGTGAGAGATGCCCTTGAGCATGGGTTCGGGATACCCGCCAGACTCGGCATAGACGCGCAGGAGTTCCGCCTTCTCGGAGTTCGTCAGCTCGCGTCCCTGGGCGCGGACGACTTCGCGGAAGCTGAACGGGAAGAGGACGATCGGCAGGTGGCGGCCTGTCAGGTGTGTGGCGAGCTCGGAACTCAAGAGGTGCGCATTGCTCCCCGTGATCGTGAGGTCGACGCCCTGCCGCTGCAGGCGGTTCACGAGGAGCTCCCAGCGCGGGACGTTCTGCACTTCATCGAGGAGCAGACGCTTCGGCCGATCATAGACCGCGTCGAGAGCGGAGAGAAGGGCATCGTAGTCGTCGAGGTCGGCAAGATGCTCGTCGTCGAAGTTGACGTAGCCGAAGGCGCCGAGGTCGCGTACAAGATGGAGCGCGAAGAACGACTTGCCGGCGCGCCGGGGGCCGAGTACGACCTTGATCAGGCTCGGAGGCAGCTGGCGCTCGGCCATGTCGCGTTCGACGTAGGTCGACTGGAGCAGCGCTTCGGCCTCGCGGCGTTGGAGAAGCAGGGCATCTCGAAGGGTTTCACCCGCGGCAGGCATCTCTGACCTCGTGGTGCACAAGAATTGACATCTCTGTGCAGTATAGTCTCGGAGACTCGTCACGCCAAATCGGCGAGATGGAGATCGGTTACGGCGTCGGGCGCGATGTTCAGGTCTTTCAATCACGCATCCGAGATGCCAGGATCGAGGCATGGCTCACCCGCTTCGGGGTCACGGCGCCGGGTTCAGGTCTTGCTATCACGCATAACGACACCTCGGGGCGCGTCGCAGGCTCCTTCGGCCGCAACAGCAGGGCGCCGGGTTCAGATCCTCG
>JBFYRA010000146.1:0-19065 GCA_041302485.1 Candidatus Bipolaricaulota bacterium | reverse complement strand
AACGACGATGCGTGAAAATCGCAAATCAACACGCGAACGTCGCAGACAAGCTGCGACGCTACAGCGTTTCACGAGTGATGGACAGCGGACCATGGGCTACGTCCGGCGCAGATCGATCTCTCCCGCCTCGCCCGTCGTCCCGCGGAGATAGAAGCCTCGAATGCCGTCGACGCGAAGAAGCGCATAGTCCGGATCGTCGGCGCCGCCCGGCCAGTCGTCGCTCCAGTCGTCGCTCCACAGCCGGCGCGCGGTGTCGCGGTCGGGATCGAGCGCGGCCGCGCCGTGGAACGAGGCGTAGTTGAAGCGGTCGGTGTCGACGAAGACCACGGTGACCTCACCGTGCGCGGTGATCTGCGCGACCTTGCGCGACCCGCGCGACGTCGGCAGCCAGAGCGTATGGTCGTCGCGCGCGACGACGGTCATCGGCCGCGACTGCGGGAATCCATCGTCGGCCATCGTGATGAGAAGCGGGTATGGCACGGAGTCGACGATGTCCCAGAAGTCCCGGCGCCCCGCGGCGGAGTCGCGGTGGACGGCCTCGGCGAGGCGAACGATGCGCGGCAAGCCCAGCCCGAAGACCTCGCCGACGCGGTCGACCATCTCGGCGCGCACGAAGAGCACGGGAAGGACATTCGATCGCAGGACGTCGCGCAGCGCAGCGGCGTGCCCGCCCCCCGAGGTCTCCCAGCGGCCGACCTCGTCGATGAACACGACCGAGGCGCGTTCGATGCCTTGGCGCAACGCGCGGTCGGCGAAGGCCAGGCCGCCCGGTCGAATGTAGAAGCGGCCGACGACGTCCCCGGGGGGATCGGATCGCGCAAACGCGGCGTCCTCGCCGGTCAGGAGATCGAGCACGTTGTAGCCCGTCGTCTCTCCCTTCTCGAACAGGCGCGGCGCGAGGATCCCGCCGACCGAGATCCCGTCTTGCCGTAGGCGCTGGGCGACGCGCAGTCCGGTTTGGGTCTTGCCGGCGCCGACGCCTCCGGCGACGACCACAGGAGTCGCCGTCTTCTCTTGCGAGCGCAAGCTCTCGGCGATGGCAGCAAACAGCGCGTCGTCGAACGCGTCGCGCGACGCTCTCGGTCGTCGAGATACGACGGGCCGTGCGGCCATCGCTACCGCGTCAACTCCTTGAGAAGGCCCACCTCGTCGTTGAACGCGCGGATCTTCTCCTCGATGGCATCGAGCGAGTCGTGGATCCGGTCCCAGTAGCCTGGGAAGTCGTCCCACTGCGCGTTGAGCTCGTCGACCGAGTGCCCCATCTGCTCGACCCACGTGAAGTACTTGAGGTTGTGGATCCGCTTGCGCTCCTGGGTGCCGAGCTCGAGGACGTTGTCGATCTTCTGGCCGTGGAGTCTGCGCTCGAAGTCTGTTGCGGCCTGACGTTCGGAGTACGGACCGTGTGCCTGCTCGAGTTCGACGAGCCGCGTGCGGTAGAGCTCCATCGAGTCGGTCAGCACCGTGAGCACGACGTCCTCGCTCCCCAGGTTGTAGAACTTGGCGAACTTGATCGCCGTGAGAAGGTTGGCGACGCCCGAGATGCCCAGGAGATCAAGGCGATCGACCAGGTCGGCGGCGACCCCCGCCTTCTTCAGGAGCGCGCGTCCGGCGGGCTCGTTGAACAGGCGGATCAGGGCGATCGGGTCCGCATCGTCGATCGCGACGACCATGTCCGTGTTGCGGACGTTGTGGATCCAGGGGACGTGCTTGTCGCCGATGCCCTCGATGCGATGCGAGCCGAACCCGTTTTCGAGCAGGGTCGGGCACTGCAAGGCTTCGGACACGACGAGCTTGCTGTCGGGGGACTCCTCTTTGAGGAAATCGCCGCAGCCCATCGTGCCGGACGAGCCCGACGTGAGGACGACGCCGGCGTAGCGGCCCGCCCCGAGTTCGCTCTCGAGCACCT
Source organism: Candidatus Bipolaricaulota bacterium (assembly GCA_041302485.1). Lineage (GTDB taxonomy): Bacteria > Bipolaricaulota > Bipolaricaulia > UBA7950 > UBA9294 > CAIOGO01. The sequence goes on along the minus strand of JBFYRA010000146.1, from coordinate 17,159 downwards.
CGGCCATCGCCTGTCCGGTCACGGCGTAGTGCCAGAGGTGGTTTCCCGGCTCGTCGAACTGGTTGAAGATCATGACGTTCTGCCGCGTCGCCTCGAGCTCCTTGCACTTCTGGAAGATCTCCCAAACGTTCGACTCGGATCCCGGCGTGGCGATGACCTCGCCGGCGATCTTGGCCAACCACTCGAAACGCTCGCGCGACATGCCCTCGGGCAGGATGGCAATCGACTCGCACCCGAGGAGATTCGAGTTGTAGGCGCCGCCGCGGCAGTAGTTGCCGGTTGACGGCCACGCCGCGTGGTGGAACGTCGGGTCGAACTGCCCGGTCACGAGACGCGGCACGAGGCAGCCGAACGTCGCCCCGACCTTGTGGGCGCCGGTCGGAAACCACTTCCCGACCAGAGCGATAATGCGCGCCGGCACTCCCGTCAGCTCCGACGGAAACTCCAGCGTGTTCACTTCGCCGAACCCGCCGCCCGATTTGAGTGGCTCGTTCTTCCACGTGATGCGGAAGAGGTTCAGCGGATGAAGGTCCCACAGCCCGACACCCTTAAGGCGGCTCACGATCGGAGCGGGAATCAGCGCCGGATCCCTCATCTCGGCGAACGTGGGGACAATGATGCCGCGGTCGCGCGCGCGGCGAACAGCCCCCTTGAGGCCTTCTGGACGCATCTCGAGGTTGATCATGGCCCTTCCTTCCGGTCGTCCCATGCGGAAAACCGCGTTGAGGCTTCGCTCGGGCAATGCTATCATGCTGCCTGACCGGTTCGCAAGACGATGCGGCCTGCGATTCGCCGGCCGCGGCAACGGAGGGCGCGGATGTTCGATCTCTCGATTCGCGGAGGCACGGTCGTCACTCCGACGGCGACCGTCTCGGCGGACGTCGCGATCGACGGAGAGACGATCGCGGCAGTCGGCGCGAACCTTGCCGCGCGGCGTGAGATCGACGCGCGCGGACTTCTCGTCTTTCCCGGACTCATCGACGCGCACACCCACATGGCGCTCCCCGTTGCGGGAACCCGTTCCAGCGACGACTTCCTCTCCGGGAGCCGCGCTGCGGCAGCCGGCGGCGTCACGACGATCGTCGACTTCACCGTCGGCGCGGCCGACCGAACCCTGGGTGAGTCGATCGAACAGCGTCTGGCCGATGCGCGAGATGCGGTCGTCGACTACGCGTTTCACGCCGAGGTCGTTGGCTGGCAAACGGGACGCGAGAAGGAGCTTCACGAGGCCGTGGCCCGCGGCGTCACGAGCTTCAAGTTCTACACGACCTACGCGCTCTCGGGGCGGCGCACGAGCCCGGACGGGCTCCACGAGGCGTTCCGCGAGATCTCGCTCCTCGACGCCGTCGCGGTCGTCCATGCCGAGGATGACGGACTCATCCGCTCAATCGACGCACGGCTCTCCGCCGACGAGCGCGGCGCGATGCGCACGCTGGCCAAGGCGCGGCCGGATCTGGCGGAGCAGGCTGCGGTTTCGTTCGTTGCCCGGATCGCGAGGAAGGCGTTCTGTCGGGTCCATATCGTTCACGTGAGTTCGAGGATCGGCCTCGATGCGGTGCGGACGGCGCGCGCCGAGGGGGTCGCGATCACGGCCGAGACCTGCCCGCAGTACCTCCTGTTGACTCGTGACGTCTACGAGCGAGAGGACGGTCACCTCTTCTCTGCGGCGCCGCCGCTGCGCGACGACTCGGATCGTGCGGCGCTGTGGGCCGGTCTGCGCACGCACGATGTCGACCTGGTAGCCACCGACCACTGCCCGTTCACGCAAGCGCAGAAGGCGTGGCAAGGGACATTCGACGACCTGCCGTACGGCCTGCCGGGCGTAGAGACCCTGCTGCCGCTCCTCTACACCGAGGGCGTCGCGACCGGACGGCTCGCCGTCCACGACATCGCGCGCCTCGCATGCGAGGGCCCGGCTCGGGTCTACGACCTCGCCCCGCGGAAGGGCGCAATCCGGGCGGGAGCGGATGCCGATCTCGTGTTGTTCGATCCCGCAGCAATGTGGCGGCTCGAGTCACGGAACCTGCACATGAACTGCGACTTCTCTCCGTACGAAGGCCGACCGATGGTCGGGCGCGTCGTGTCGACCTTGTCGCGCGGCGACGTCGTCTACTCCGAGGGCAAGCTCCTCGCGGCAGCCGGACGCGGCCGCTTCCTGGCACGCGGAAAGCCGCCCGGGACGCGGGTTGCCCGCTAGAATCCGTCAAGCTATCATGCTGCCAGACCGCTCGTGCCTGAGGGGGATCTGATGCCGTTTGAACGAGTGCGGCCGCGCAAGGTGTCGGCCGTGGCTGCAGAGCAAATCGTCGAAGCCATTCAGCGCGGCGACTTCCCGGTCGGAGGAAGACTTCCGTCCGAGTTCGAGCTCGCCGAGCAGATGGGTGTGAGTCGTCCGTCGATCCGTGAGGCCTTGTCGGCACTTCAAGCGATGGCGCTGATCGAGTCGCGGCCGGGAAGCGGGAACTACGTCCTACGCTCGCCGTCTCCGCTCGACGAGCGAAACGCGGTCGGCCTGATTGAGAGCGAAGCCGGGTGCCTTGAGGTGATGGAAGCGCGCGAAGCTCTCGAGCCCGCGGTTGCCGCGCTCGCCGCCGAGAAGGCGGCGAAGTCCTCGCTCGCCCGACTGAAGGACGCCTTGAAGCGCATGTCTCGCTTCGCGGCGAAGAACGATTTCGAGGCGTACTTCGAGGCGGACAAGGAGTTTCACCTTGCGCTCGCCGACGCGGCCGGCAATCCGCTCGTTGTTTCCGCGCTCGGGCCGCTGGTGGACACGATGGATCACAAGGTGTACCGCGAGTTCACGCGTCACTACTACCTCAAGAACGTGAGTGACCTACAGCATGTCGTGGACCTGCACCGCGAGATCCTCGACGCGGTGGAGAAGGAAGACGCCGACACCGCACGTTCGAAGATGACCGAGCACTGGACTCGCATGCGAGAGATCTGGGAAGCCTGACCTCGCAGACTGCTCGTGCAGCAAGTGGGAATCGAAGGAGAAGGGGAACGGATGCCAGCCGAGAAGAAGCTCGTCGTCGTCGCTCTGGGCGGAAACGCGATCCTGCAGCCTGGCCAGCGCGGCACGTTCGAAGAGCAGATGAAGAATGTCCATTTGACCTGCGAGCAGTTGGCGCACATGGTCGAGTCGGGCAAGTACAAGATCGTCGTCACGCACGGGAACGGTCCGCAGGTCGGAAACATCCTCCTGCAGAACGAAGTCGGCAAGGATGTGGCGGCGCCAATGCCGCTCTACGTCTGCGGCGCCGAGAGCCAGGGACTGATCGGATTCATGATCCAGCAGAGCCTGGCGAACCTCTTGGCGGAGAAGGGCCGCGGCGACATCCCCGTGGCGACCGTCGTCACGCAGGTCGTTGTCGACGCAAAGGACGACGCATTCCAGCATCCCACGAAGCCGGTGGGCCCGTTCTACTCCGCGGAAGAAGCGAAGCGTCTGCACGACGAGAAGGGCTACGACGTGAAGGAGGACGCCGGCCGCGGCTGGCGCCGTGTCGTCGCGTCCCCCGATCCGGTCGAGATCTTCGAGAAGGAGGCCATCCGCCAGCTCATCGCGGCGCGCTCGATCGTCATCGCCTCCGGTGGCGGCGGCATCCCGGTCCTTCGCGAGAACGGCAAGCTCCGTGGCGTCGACGCCGTCATTGACAAGGACCTCGCCGGCGAACGGCTTGCCGTCGATGTCGGAGCCTCGGTCTTCATGATCCTGACCGACGTAAGCCAGGTGAAGCTCCACTACAAGACGCCGCAGGAGAAGGCACTTGACCGTATGACGGTGGCCGAAGCGAAGAAATACGCTGCCGAAGGGCATTTCGCGAAGGGGTCGATGGATCCGAAGGTTCGCGCGGCGATTCGATTCATCGAGTCGGGCGGAGAGAAGGCGATCATCACGTCGCTCGACAAGGCAACGGATGCGCTCGACGGCAAGGCTGGCACGACGATCACGAAAGGCTAGATCTCTCGTCGCGGCGTTCCAGGGAGACATCTCGACGAGTCCAGACAACGAGGAGGAAACACCGATGTCCAACACGACGCTACGAGGGCGAGACTTCATCACGTGGCTTGAGTTCACGCGCGACGAGCTCGAGGCCATGCTCGACACGGCCCACGATCTGAAGAGGAAGTTCATTCGCCGCGAGCCCCACAAGATTCTCGACGGGCAGACGCTGCACATGCTGTTCTACAATACGTCCCTGCGCACCCGGAACTCGTTCGAGGCCGCGATGACGCAGCTCGGCGGCCACGCCCACTTCCTGCAGTCGGATGCCGTCTACACGCCGGCCCTGAAGGGCGACGAGAAGGCCTACAAGACCGAGCGCATCAGCGACGTCGCGCGCGTGCTCGCCGAGATGGGCGACGCAATCGCGATCCGCATCTACGGCAAGTACACCGACTGGAAGTACGGCAAGGGTAACCAGATGATCCGCGAGTTCGCGCACTGGTCGAAGGTCCCGGTTATCAACATGGAGGACGACATGTACCACCCGTGTCAGGACCTGGCCGACGTCATGACAATGCAGGAGAAACTCGGCCACAACCTGCAGGGGAAGAAGTTCGTCATGAGCTGGGCCTACTCCGGCTCGGTCGAAAAGCCGCTTGCGGTGCCGCAGAGCTGCATCATCGCCGCGGCGACGATGGGGATGGACGTCACGCTGGCCCATCCGAAGGGTTTCGATCTCGACCCGAAAGTGCTCCAGGCGTCGAAGGATCTCGCGAAGAAGCACGGCGGCGCGTTCAAGATCGTGAACGACATGGAGCAGGCGTTCAAGGGCGCCGATGTCGTCTACCCGAAGGCGTGGACCGTGCAGCCGACGGACGGGAAGACGCCGATGGATCCGGAGAAGGCGAAAGCCGCGTTCGAAGCGAACAAGAACTGGATCACGACGCAAGACAAGATGAAGCTGACGAATGACGGGATCTACATGCACTGCTTGCCTGCCGACCGCGACATGGAGGTCACCGACGACGTCATCGACGGGCCGAACTCGGTCATCATCGAACAGGCGGCGAATCGCTTGCACGGCCAGAAAGGCATGATGGCCTGCATCATGGCGTAGGGCGGAGGGAGAAGCACCGCCGCAGAGCGCGCCCTCAGCGGTTCAGGCTGTTACGAAGGAGGTTTCATGAGTTGGTTCGATCTTGCAGGCCGGGACCTGATCAGCGAACTCGACTGGACTCGCGAGGAATACGACATCGCGATGAAGGTTACCGATCAACTGAAGGGGGCCTACTACAGCCGCATCCCGCACCCGACGCTCCAGTACAAGACGTTCGCGATGCTGTTCTTCGCGGGGTCGACGCGGACGCGCATGTCGTTCGAGACGGCGATGACGCAGCTCGGCGGGCACGCGCAGTTCATCGACCCGCAGACGACGCGCCTGTCGCTCGAAGACAAGCCGGGCGCCGGCGAAACAGTGAAGGATACGGCCGAGGCGATGGAGCGGTACTGCGACGGCGTGGGCATCCGTCTCCTCGATGACAAGATTCGCGCCTACGGCGAGGCGGACGAGGTGATGCAGAAGTTCGCCAAGCACTGCCGCGTGCCGATCATCAACATGGCCTCGGACATCAACCACCCCTGCCAGTCGCTGACCGACATCTACACGATGCACGAGAAGCTCGACGGCGACGTGAAACGAAAGAAGATCGTCATCATGTGGGCCTGGTCGCCGTGGATCCGCGGCTGGTGCTCGGTGCAGGGAACGGCGCTCATCTCGTCCCTGTACGGCATGAATGTCGTCGTCGCCAACCCGCCCGAGTACGACCTCGACCCGAAGGTCATGCAAGACTGTCGCGACCTCGCGTCGGCGTCGGGCGGGTCGTTCGAGATCTCGCACGATCTTGACAAGGCACTGGACGGGGCGACCGTCGTCTTCCCGCGCAACTGGTTCACGAAAGACCGCTACGAGATCGGCAAGGAGAAGGAAGCCGAGATCGCAAAGAAGTACGTGAGCTGGAAGTACTCGACGGAGCGCCAGAAGAGACTTGGCGACCCCGGGTACCTCCTCCAGTGCATGCCCGTCGACCGCGGCAACGAGGCGGACGCCGAGGTGTGCGACAACAAGCTGTCGTGGATCCTCGACCAGGCGGAGAACCGTCTGCACACGCAGAAGGCGATCCTCACCCTGACGATGGGAGGTCGTCTCTAGGGATGGAGAAGCGAACGACGCTGATCGGCGCGAGCGTTCCTCGACCGGACGCGGTCGACAAGGTTCGGGGTGAGGCGAGGTACGTCGACGACCTCGCCTTCCCCGGCATGCTCCACGTCGCCGTCGTTCGCAGCCCCCACCCGCACGCCAAGGTCCTCTCGATCGACGCTTCCAAAGCGCTTGGCGATCCGGACGTCGACTGCGTCGTGACCCAACGGGACGTCCCCGGCGCGAACGCCGTGCACGTGATCTATGACGATCAACCCGCGCTCGCGGACGGCGTCGTTCGCTACATCGGCGAACCGGTGGCCCTGGTTGGGGCGACGTCGCGTCGCGCCGCCCGAAAGGCGGCGCTCGAGGTGCGCGTCGAGTACGAGCCGCTCCCCGCGGTCACCGACACGAGGCGGGCCGTCGAGCCCGATGCACCCATTGTCTGCGTGGCGGCGGCCGCCGAGGGCGGAGGCAACGTCTTCAATCGGATGGTCCTCGCGAAGGGCAACGTCGACGAGGGGTTCACGCAGGCGGATGTCGTCGTCGAAGGGGAGTACGAGACCGGCTACCAGGAGCACGCCTACCTCGAGCCCCAGGGGGCGATCGCCGTTCCCGACGAAGCCGGATCGATCGCGGTCTACGCGTCGATGCAGTGCCCGTTCTACGTGCAGGGCGCGGTCGCCAAGGTCCTCGGCCTTCCGCTCGCCAAGGTTCGCGTGATCCAAACAGCCACGGGAGGGGCATTCGGAGGCAAGGAGGACGTCCCATCGCTGATCGCGTCTCTCGCCGCCCTCGTGGCGTGGACGACGCGCCGACCGGCGAAGCTCGTCCTGGAACGCGGAGAGGACGTGCTCACGACGAGCAAGCGGCATCCGGCCCGTGTGCGCTACCGGACGGGGGCGAAGGCCGACGGCACCATCACGGCCATCGACGTCGACGTTGTGCTCAACGCCGGCGCCTACCAAACCCTATCCTCCGCCGTCCTGTGGCGAAGCCTGGTGACCGCCGCGGGACCGTACCGGATTCCGAACGTGCACGTCGTCGCGCGTTCTGTGGCGACGAACACCGTGCCCAACGGGGCGTTTCGCGGGTTCGGGAGCCCCCAGGTCATCTTCCCCCACGAGTCGCAGATGGATCGGATCGCGGAGCGCCTCGGACTCGATCGCATCGACGTTCGACGGCGCAACGTCCTGCGCCCCGGCGACCGAACCTCGACCGATCACCGTGTCGAAGCGAGCGTGGGGATCGCAGAGACGCTCGACCGTGCCGCGGAGCTTGCCGACTGGGCGGCGCGGCTCTCCCGCGTCGAGGCGTTCAACCGGACACACACGGATCGCCGCCGCGGCCTGGGAGTCTCCTGCGTTCTCTACGGCGTGGGATTGGGCGGCAAGGCGCCGTCCCTCGACAAGGCCGGTGCTGCCATGAAACTCGAGGCCGACGGCTCGGTCACGGTGGCCGTAGGAACGGTCGAGATGGGGCAGGGCCTCTCCACGGCGGTCCTTCAGGTCGCGGCCGAGGCCCTCGGCGTGCCGATGGAGCGCGTCCACCTCGCGCCGGTCGACACGTCTCGCGTCCCGGACGGCGGGCCGACCGTGGCGTCGCGCGGGACGATGATGGCCGCGCTCGCGGTGCTCGACGCGGCGCGCAAGCTTCGCGAGCGAGTCGCAGCCGTCGCGCGCCAGCTCGGAATCCCCGACGCCGCGGTTGCCGAACGCTGGAGCGACATCGCGCGGGCCTTCTGGGTGCGCAACGTCGACCCCGCCGTCGAGGGGTGGGCGAAGACGGAGCCCGTGAGCTGGGATCCCGAGACCGGACTCGGTGACGCCTACCCGGTCTACGCGTTCGCGACACACGTCGCCGAGGTCGAGGTCGACCTCGCCACGGGGGAGGCTCACGTCGTCGATTTCGCGGCGGCCCACGACTCCGGCACGATCCTCAATCGGGCGCTGGCCGCGGGACAGGTCGAGGGCGGAATCGCCCAGGGTCTCGGGTTCGCGTTGTCGGAGTCCATTCCGCAGAAGGACGGCCGCCTTGTCGTGAACGGCCTGACGACGTACCGGATGCCGACGATTCGCGACGTCCCGCTCGACGTCCGCGTCGACTTCGTCGAGGCGGCGTTTCCCGCCGGGCCGTTCGGCATGAAGGGGATCGGCGAGGTGCCTCTCATGGCGGCGCACGCCGCCGTCGCCCGCGCGGTCGCCCATGCGATCGGGCGCGACCCAAGCCGCTACCCGCTCGACCCGCCGTACGTGCGGGAGTTGTTGAGGGCGCCGGTCTAGCCCCGAGGAGGGGCCAGGGATGGCCTACGCAATCGTCTCGGCCCTTCTGTTCGGCATTTCCGCTCCGCTCTCCAAGGTTCTCCTCGCGAAGGTCGACCCGATCGCCCTCGCGGGACTCCTCTACCTCGGCGCGGGCGCTTTCCTCGGAATCCTCGCCGTGGCGTCACGTGCCTTCGCTCCGTCGTCGAATGGCCGGGCTTCAACGCATCGAGAGGCAGGGCTTGAACGGCAGGACCTTCCATGGCTTGCCGGCGCCGTCGTCGCGGGCGGAGTGGCCGGACCGATCCTCCTCCTCCTGGGCTTGACGACGACGCAGGCGGCGTCCGCATCCCTTCTTCTCAACTTCGAGGTCGTCGCGACGGCCCTGATCGCCGGCGCTCTCTTCCGCGAGGCGGTCGGAGGCAGGACGTGGGCCGCCGTGGCCGCCGTCTCGGCCGGCGGCGCTCTCCTCTCCGTCGATCCGTCGGCAGGCTGGGGCTTCGCGCCGGGGGCTCTGCTCATTCTCGGCGCCTGCGTCTTCTGGGGGCTCGACAACAACCTCACTCGTCAGATCTCGCTCCGGGACCCCAAATTGATCACGACCGTCAAGGGGCTGGTCGCCGGCAGTTTCTCGCTCGGGCTCGCCGTCGGCCTGGGCCGCCCGCTGCCGCCGTACGGCGTCGCCCTCGCAGCCTTGGCGGTCGGCGCCGCATGCTACGGGGCAAGCATCGCCCTCTTCGTCCGCTCGCTGCGAAATCTAGGGACGGCGAGGACCGGCGCCGTCTTCGCGGCCGCGCCGTTCGCCGGCGCCATTCTCTCGTTCGCCCTGTTCCCCGAGGCGCCGCGCGTGTCGTTCTACGGGGGAGCCGCACTGATGGTCCTCGCCCTCGTGCTTCTTCTGCGGGAACGGCACGCGCACCGACACACCCACGAGCCGATCGTTCACACGCACGCTCACGTGCACGACGAGCACCACGCCCATTCGCACGCGGCGGAGCGAGCGGGGGCCGCGTACAGGCACTCGCATGCTCACGCGCACGCGCCGTCCGAGCACTCTCACCCGCACACCCCGGACGCGCACCACCGACATTCGCACAGTTGACCCGAGAAAGGAGACGGGAGGCCGCGCGGGCCTCCCGTCATGATCGTCGTAAGGCGCTGCCGTGCGTCTACAGGCCGAGCGCGTTCAACAGCGAAGAGAAGTCGACGGCTCCCTCGAGAAGATCGCCAATCGAGGTCACGCCGAGCATTCCAACGATGGTGTTGAAGAAGTTCTGGATTCCCTCCGCCGGCGCCGACATGATGATCGGCATCAGCGAGTCCGCGAGCGACATCCCAAGCGAGGCCGAGACTCCGGCAAGGTACGCCTGGTTGTCCGCGAAGAACTGCGCGAACGCCGCTCCGAGAAGCGCCGGGTTCGTCTCACGCAGATGAACGATGCCCACGCCGAAGAGGTACCCGAGCTGGGCCACCGTCGTGAAGTACGGTCTGCCCGCCGCTCGCTCGCCGTTCATCCACAGGATGTACGACGGCTTTGCGTCGGCCGGCTGCCACTCCAGGATGAGGGTGCCGCCCGCTACGAGCGACCCGCCGTTGAAGTCGAACGTCGTTCCCGTCGGCCCGCCCAACGCCGGCAGGAGCCCGCCGACCTCGACCTTGCTGGTGATGGTGACCTCTTGATCGAACTCGATGTGGATCCCGGTCACCGCGGCCCCCGTGTCGTTGTTCAGCATCCAGGCCGCCACGTCGCCCACGACGTAGGCATCGAAATCCATCGCGTACGCCGAGGCGGCGACTCCAAACACGAGAACTGCCACGACAAACACCAATCCCACGCTCTTCTTCGCTCGAACCATGAACGCCTCCTTGACAGACGAGTCGACGAGCATTCTAGCCGGGCTTGCCGAACCGGGCAACGAGCGGCTCCCGCGAAGCAAGAAGGGCCTCCGCCAGGGCAAGATCCGCGGTCGTCGTGACCTTGAGGTTCGCCCGCTCTCCCGCCACGGTGACCACCGGGATGCCTGCGGCGAGCACCGCTGCGGCGTCGTCGGGAAGCGCCGGATCGACCGCGCCCGCGAGGCACCGACGAATCAGGTCCGCCCGGAACCCCTGCGGGGTCTGGATGTTGACAAGCCCGGCCCGCTCGATGGCCGCAGGAAGGAGGTACCCCGCCCCGTCGACTCGGCGGACCGTATCCACGGCACCGAACACAGGAACGCACGCGCCGTGGGCCGCCGCGCCGTCGATGACGCGATCGATCAACCCCGCGGACACGAGCGGTCTCGCTCCGTCGTGGATCAGAACAACATCGCCCGTCGCGACGCGCACGCCCGCAAGGGAGGAGTCCCGCCGCTCCGCGCCGCCCTGCACAATCCGCACGCGTCCCGCCGCGCCGGGCGGCAGGAGCGAAGCAACCTTCTCCTCTTCCCCCTCACGCGCGACGACGACGATCTCCGAAACGCGCGGCGCTTTCGCGAACGCAGCGATCGTTCGCGTGAGAATCGGCGTCCCACCGAGGAGGAGGAAGACCTTGTTCTCCGCCGCCCCCATCCGAACCCCGCGGCCGGCGGCGACGATGATCGCGCTGACCTGCACGCTACTTGTCCTTGGCGGGCGTCTCGGTCAGCTTCGTGAGCCCGCTGCCGTCCGGGCCGACGGCGTAGATTTCCCAGACGCCGGACCGATTCGAGTTGAAGTAGACGCGGCCGTCGCTTCCCCAATTGGGGTTGATGTCGTCGCCGGGGTCGGTCGTCACGCGCACGGCCTGCCGCGACGAGAGGTCGAGGATGTAGATGTCATTGTTGTCGCCGCGATTCGAGGCGAAGGCGATCCGTGCGCCGTCGGGGGCCCAAGCGGGGGCCCAGTCTTCGTCCTTGTTCTCGGTCAGCTGCTCGGTCGACCCCGTCGCGAGGTCCCGCACGAACAGCTCGAGGTGCTTGTCGACGAGCGACTCGAACGCGAGACGCGTCCCGTCGGGCGACAATGTCGGCTCCCAGTTCGTGAGCGCCGACTCCTCATTCCCGAAGAAGGAACATCCACTCACCGCGGCGAGCACCGCAAGCCCCAACGCGATGACGCGCACCCCCCTGCTCATGCCGTCTCGGCCTCCTATCGATCCCATCGCGGCGTCTCGTTCGCCGGCTCGACAAAGAGCATTCGGCCCGCCTCGGTCTGGAGCGTGCTCTTCACCGTCGCCTTGATCGTCCGTCCGATGTGACGACGTCCGTTCTCGACGACGATCATCGTGCCGTCGTCGAGATAGCCCACGCCCTGGTTGATCTCCGCGCCCCGATCGATGACTTCGACGTCGATCGACTCGCCCGGCACGAAGCGGGGCTTCACCGCGTTCGCCAGCTCGTTCACGTTGAGGATCCCAATCCCTTCCACGTGCGCCACCCGGTTCAGGTTGTAGTCCGTCGTGACGAGCACGGCGTCCTCCTCGCGGGCAAGGCAGATGAGCTTCCGGTCGACCTCCGGGACCGTCGGGTAGTCTCGGCGCACAACCCGGATGTTGATCGCGTCGTTTTCCATCAGGCTACGAAGGATCTCAAGGCCTCTTCGCCCTTTCCGTCGGCGCGTCGCGTCCGAGGAGTCCGCGACGTTCTGCAACTCCGCGAGAACAAACTCGGGGATCAGAATCTCCCCCTCGAGGAATCCCGTGGAGGCTAGGTCGCCGATGCGTCCGTCGATGATGACGCTCGTGTCGATGACCTTCCCGCGACCCAGAGGTCGCTTGGGAGGCGCCGACGCCTCCGCGTTCTCCGCGCTTGCAGGTCGCCATGCGGCTCCCGGAAGCGAGAGACCTACCCCCATCCCCACGAGGGCGCCTCCCGCAAGAAAGGCCCCCTGGGCAATCCGCACGCCGACGGAGGGCGGAAGAAGGAACCCGAGCGCAGCGCAAAAGACGGCGCCGAGAACGGCGCCCGCGAGACCCACGACAAGCGCATTCACGACCTTCACGCCCCGCCCCTCCTGCAAGGCCGGGCGCACGAGTCCCCTCCAGGCTCCGTAGACCAGACCCGCGGAGACGACTCCTCCCAGCGCGCCGAAGAACGCGCTCGAGGTGGATGCCGACCACGCCCCGACGGCTGGAAAGATCCGATAGGAATACGAAACCGCTCCCCCAAGAACCAGGAGGACGGCGACGAAGACTCCAGGGATGAGCATCGCGTCACCTCGGGCAGGGCCCATGGATCCTCAGAACCCGCTCCATTATAGTCATTGCTTGAATTCCCTACAAGGTTTTGCTATGGTATCGAGCGGGGGCGAGCGTACTGCTCGCAAGATGGGGGGATCAGGGTGGCTGCTGAGTGGACGATCCGCGAGGTATTGAGCTGGACTCGCGGCTACTTCGAGGGAGCCGGCATCGTCCAACCCCGTCTGGAGGCCGAAATCCTCCTTGCTCACGCCCTCGAGGTGGATCGTCTTCACCTCTACCTCTCGCCCGACAAGCCCCTCAGTGTCGAAGAGCGATCGCGTTTCCGCACGTTCGTTCAGCGTCGTCGAGCGGGCGAGCCGCTCCAGCACCTGATCGGCGAGGTGACCTTCTTCGGACTTCGCTTCCGCGTGAGTCGTGACGCGCTCATCCCTCGGTCGGAGACCGAGGAGTTGCTCGACCACACGCTGCGGCTCGCAGCGCGCGACCGCGAAATCCGGTGTCTCGACCTCGGGACGGGGTCCGGCGTCATCGCCGTTTGCCTTGCGCGCTATCTCCCTCGAGCGGCCGTCACGGCCGCCGACGTCTCCGCGGCGGCCATCGACCTGGCACGCGCCAACGCCACGCTCAACGACGTGGCCGATCGAATCGAGTTCGTCGAGAGCGACTGGTTCGGGAGCGTCTCCGGCCGGTTTGACCTGGTGGTCTCGAATCCTCCCTACGTCGCTTCGGGCGCCGTCGAGGGTCTCGCCGTCGAGGTTCGCGACCACGAACCTCGCGTCGCCCTTGACGGCGGCAAGGACGGGACGCAGGCGATCTCCACGATCCTGGCGGACGTTGGAGACCATCTCCTGCCCGGCGGACGCGTGCTGCTGGAAATCGGCGACGGTCAAGGCGAGACCGTGTCACGCGAGATGGCAACCGCCGGGCTGACCGACGTCCGGATCGACCGCGACCTGTCGGGGCGGGAGCGGTTCGCGAGCGCCCGAGGGGCGTCATGATCCAGGTTTCGGAGCTCCACTACTCTACAGAGGATGGGATCAAGATCCTCGAGGACGTTCACCTGCACGTCGACCGCGGGGAGTCGGTCGTTCTTCTCGGCCCTCCGTCCTCGGGCAAGTCCCTTCTGCTTGCGCTGCTCGCCGCCGTCATTGCGCCGCAACGAGGGCAGATCCTTGTCCACGGACGAAACGTGGCTCGACTGAGCCGGCAGAAGATTCTTGAGCTGCAACGGAGAATCGGGTTCTACCCGCAGGGGTTCTCTCCGCTGCCGCGCACCGTCCTCGACAACGTCCTGTTCAAGCTCCGGGTTCTCGGCGAGGTCCGCGATCAGGCCCAGGAGAAGGCGTACGTCGCCCTTGAGGCCGTCGGCATGATTCGGGAGCAGGCCACCGACGCCGAGGACTTGTCTCCCGTCGAGCGCGCGAAGCTTGGCCTCGCCTTGGCCGTGTGCAACTCGCCGCTCGTGCTGCTCCTCGATGACCCGTTCGCGGGACTCGACCCCGCCGAGCAGGAGGAGCTCGACGCGCTCGTCACCCGGTTCCACGACGGACGCTCGACGATCGTCGTCGCCACGCGGGGTCCGCTTTCCCACGCGGCCGCCGCAAGCCGGACTCTTCGCCTGGTCGACGGGACGGTGGTCTCCCCATGAACGAGTTCCTGTTCCTCGAGCGCGAGCTGCTCGGAGCCATTCGAACCCGGAGCGGCATCCTGTTCTCGCTCGCGATCCTATCCCTGTTCCTCTTCCTTGCGGCGTTCGCCTCGTTCTACCTGTTCCCGACCGCGGGGGGAACCCAGGGCGCTATGCTGACGGCCGATCGGGTCGTGGTGTACCTCTCGCCCCGCTTGTCCACCGCGGCGATCGACGACCTGTTCGCCACAATTCAGGAGCGCTCGGACGTCCGGGAGGTTCGCTTCGAGTTCGCGACCCAGGTCACCCCAACGTCGACGGGAGGGCGCTTCCTCGTCCGTGCGACGTCGGCCGCCGCCGCGCGCGGCCTGGCTGCCGCGCTCCGGGCGATGAGCGGCGTGGACGGCGCGGAGGTGGGCACGGCGGCGATCGGCACGCCGGGGCTGGCGCTGTCCAGGAACGCTCGGATCGGCCTTCTATGCGGGCTTCTCGTCAGTGCGTGTGCGTTCCTGTTCCTCACGCGGAGAGGGTTTCGCGCGCTGCTCCACACGTTCCGCAACGAAATCCGGCTGATGCGCCTGTCCGGCGTCTCCGAGCGCACGATGTACCCGCCGCTCGTCGTGCTCGGCCTTCTCATGGGAGCTCTCGCGAGCGTCGTGCTGTTCGTCGGCCTCTACGTGTTCCAGGCGACGACGGGCGGGGCGAATCCCGCGCTGCCCCTGACCACGCCGCGTCTGATCGGGGTGGGACTTCTGTCGGTTCTGTTGGGGCTCCTGATGGGAGGGCTCTCCGGCCTGTTCGGGGCGAGCTACCTCACGGCCCGTCCGTTCGACCCCCTGCCGTAGGTGCGCCGGGTCGATGCCTCGGCACCCTGGTGGGGTGGGGTTCTGCTCTCCTCCGCCCGAGGAAACCCATCCCCCGCTGCAGCATGTACACGACTCCGGCAATGACGAGGAGCCACTCGGCAAACTTGTAGACAAGCGAATACGCCACCACCGCGCCGCTCGTGGCCTGCGGCGCAATGAGGTGGAAGATGCCGATCAGCCCCGCCTCGCCCGTGCCCAGGCCTCCTGGGGTGATCCACAAGAAGAAGGACAGGAGGACGTTCAACGTAAACAGGAGCGAGAGCTGCGAGAAGGTGAAGCCGTGCCCCGCCGAGAAGCGGAAGAACACCTCGGGCCGCATGAATGCACAAAGGGTCGCCACACCCTGGAGCGCGAGGACGACCAGCGTGGCTCTCCAATGCTTCGTGAAGGCGATTCCCACCTCGTCTTCCGTCTCCGAGATCTTGTCGGCGGCGCGC
The DNA here is from genome assembly GCA_041302485.1 of Candidatus Bipolaricaulota bacterium. Taxonomy (GTDB): domain Bacteria; phylum Bipolaricaulota; class Bipolaricaulia; order UBA7950; family UBA9294; genus CAIOGO01. The sequence goes on along the minus strand of JBFYRA010000146.1, from coordinate 1,663 downwards.
CGCAGCGCATCCTGCCACCGGGGCATCGGCCGTCCGAGGAAGCGGACGACCCGACTGACCCACTTCAGGTTCCCCGCGAAGTTCACTAGGCCGACGAAGATCCAGAAGGTCACGAAGGCCAGCCCGGCAATGAGAAGGCGCTTCTCATTCGCGGGAAGGTCCGGGGAAACGATGGCGTAGAAGCTTCCGATCAGGATGAAGCCGACCATGCTCAGTCCGCCGAGGAATCGCTCCACGATGATCGTGGCGAACACGCGCGTCATCGGAGCCCGTTCCTTGTCCGCCACGAGGAAGGCGCGGATGGGTTCTCCCCCGAAGTACATCGTCGGCGTCAGGTAGGTCATCGAGTAGCCGGAGAGCTGCGCGCCGACCCGCCGGCCCAGGGGGATCCGGATCCCCTGGGCGTAGAGAATCACACTCCAGCAGAGGATCCAGGCGAGCATCGGGAGGGCCACCAAGCCGAGGACGGAGAGCATGCCGAGCGGTCCGAGCGCCCTCATCTCTCCGAGGGTCTCCCGCCAACCGACGAAGTAAAGAACGGCCGCGACGCCGCCCAGTCCGACCACGAGGGATGCGAGGAATTGGAGCGTGCTCCGGAGCGGCCGTTTCATGTGCGGAGTCTAGCTCGGACAACGAGGGGCGATCAAGGCATCCGCGGCGATCCCGCGGCGCGGACCGCCGCGAGAGCAAGCCGAAGCGCGGCGTCCACCGCCTGACGCCTCACGGATGCGCGGTCTCCCGAGAAGTGCCTTTCCTCGGACAGCTCGCCGCTCCCCGTCGCGGCGGCAATGTAGACAAGCCCGACCGGCTTGCCGGGCGTTCCCCCGCCGGGGCCCGCGATTCCCGTGATCGACACCGCGACGTCCGCCCCGAAGCGGCGCAAGCAGCCTGCCGCCATCGCCTCGGCCGACGGCCGACTGACCGCTCCCGACTCGGCGAACACAGCGTCGGGAACGCCCAGCATGTCCTTCTTGACTCGATTGTCGTACGCGATGATCCCGCCGAGGAAGTAGGCGGAACTCCCCGCGGTGTCCGTGATCCTTGCTCCGAGGCCGCCTCCCGTGCATGACTCCGCGACGGCGAGCTTCCACCCTCGCGCCAGGAGCTCCTTGGCCAACAGCTCCACGGAATCCCGCATCATTCCCTCCTACGCTCGCAGGTCATGATACCCCAGCCCTCACGCGGCCGCTGGAGTCGCATCGCTCCGCGAGCGGACAGATCGCACAGTCGGCACGGCGTGCGCGGCAGATTCTCCGCCCGAGTTCGATGAGGAGCAGGTGCAGGTCCCGCATCCTTGAGGCGTCCTTAGGGAGGAGTTCGTTGGCCTGCCGGTATGGGCTGCCGCTGCCGGCAATCCAGCCAAGCCGATTCAGGATCCGGCGAATGTGGGTGTCGACGGGAAACACCGGCCGCCCGAACGAGAACAGAAGCACGATGCTCGCCGTCTTCTCGCCGACGCCGGGGGACGCAAGAAGCCACGCGAGCGCCTCTTCGGTCGGCATGCGTCCGAGGAACGAGAGATCCAAAGAACCCTCGCGAGCCCTCACTCTCCTCAGGACGGCGCGGATCGACGCCGCCTTCTGGCACTGGAGACCCGCCGGGGAGACTCCGGCCGCGATCTCTGATGGCTCGGTTCGGGTCGGCCGATGCGATCGACGACGCC
>JBFYRA010000068.1:0-3151 GCA_041302485.1 Candidatus Bipolaricaulota bacterium | reverse complement strand
AAGCAGGCGGCTTCAGCCCATTTTCGGCCGTGCGGATGAGCGTGGCGATTCTCCCCAGGAGTTCAGGAGGAAGGCTCGCACGCAGCGCGGCGCTGTACGACGAGTTCGTGATCGTCGAACTCACGCCCACTCCGAACAGGATAGCCAAGGCGAGGAAGAACATCGAAGCTGGAACGGCGGCAAGGCACAAGAACCACACCCCGGACACCGCCATCCCAATCACGGCGGCTCGCATGCGATGCTTGAAACCACCCCAGGCGGCGACGACCAGGCCGGTCGCAATCACGGCGGCTCCCTCGGCCGTTTGGAGCGTGGCCAAGTGGAACGCCGCACCGTGGAACTTCGTCGTGATCAGGAGCGGTAGGAGGCTGAAGGCGGCGCCCCCGAGGGCGTTCAATGCCATCGAGATGCCCAGCACTCCACGCAGCCCGGGCCACGACCACACGAACTGAAACCCTTCGCGCAGATCCTGCCAGAACGAACGGTTGCCGCGCGCCGGGTGCGGCGGCAGCTCCGGCAAGCGGATCCAGAGGAGAGGCACGATGGCGATGCATGCCGTGACGACGTCGATCGCAAGGACGCAGGCCATCGGAATCGCCGACACGAGGACGGCGCCCATGAGCGGGGACAGCATGTCCGCCGAGCCCTGTAGGCTGCGGTTGAGGCCGGCGATCCGCGTGAAGTGCTGTTTCGGGACCATCAGCGTCGTGGACACGGACATTGCCGGCCAGTGGAACGTGGAGCCGATCGAGCGGATGGCCAGGATCGCGTAGATGTGCCAGATGCGCACGACATCAAGCGCGAACAGGATGGCAAGAACGAGCGCGGCGGCGGCAACGACCGCATCCGCCATGATCATCGTGCGACGACGGTCCCAGCGGTCGACGAGCGTCCCGATGAACGGTCCCAGTGCGACGCCCGGGATGAGGGCGGCGAGCGACGCGGTCGCCAAGACGACGCCGGATCCCGTCCCTGCAGTCAGCCACCACACGAGGGCGAACTGGACAAGCTGACTCCCGAACAGCGAGAAAGCCTGGCCGCCCCAGATGGCGAAGAATCGCGGCTTCCATCCCGCCGAATCCCACACGAAGGTTCGCAAGTGCCTCACCGTCCCCGTAAGCCGGGCATGTTGAGCCCCGCTCCCGGCCGCCGAACACGAATACGTAGCCGTGCACGGGCCTACGGTTCAGCGGGCGAGTCGGCGATAGGCGGGCTGTCTGGTGGAAGACCGGACAGATGGAGCTAGGCTGCGCCGAGCGCGTGCGCGGCCCGCTGCGCTGCGCTGCGCCGCGGAACGAGCTCCGTTGAGGGCGGTGTCGGGCCTGTCGTCCCGCTCTAGGCACCGGCCGGGCCCGTCTGACTCCTCTCGTGAAACGTGGACAGATCGAGCCTACGAAGTGCGCGCGAACTCGCGCTGGACGAGGCGGGATAGCGTCTCTCGCTCCTGCGTGATGTCATCCGCAAGGCGCAGGAGTGCGATGACGCCGAGCCAGGCCTTGACGTCGTCCCAGGTGCGGCCCGTCAGCGCGAAGTAGGCCCGCAGATAGACGCGCAGAGACCAGCGCCGCACGATGGCGAGGAGAAGGCGCAGTGAGAGCGGCGTGCCGGGCGGCATCCCGCCATAGCGGTAGAGAAGAACGGTCCACGCCACGTCGGCCGCCGGGTGTCCGGCCGTCGCCGGCCCCCAGTCGATGACGACGGGACCGTCTCCGTGGAGGATGACGTTGTCGGGATGGAAGTCGCCGTGGCAGGCCTGGCGTACGTCAGGCAGAGCAAGGAACCGCTTGCGCGCGTTCTCCAACACGCGTTCGTCGAACCGCCCGCGGGCTCGTTCGATCGAGCGCTCGATGCGCGGCCGCATGGGCGGTAGGCCGTCCCCCGGCTTCTCGTGGATCTGGGCGTGAAGCGCCGCGAGCAAGCGCGAATGCGCGACGAGTCGCCACGGGTGGGCTCCAAGGTCGCGCATCATCGTCGGACCGTCAATCCGCTCGTACAAGATGCCGAGGCGGCCGTCGATGTCGTAGAGACCGTCCGGCGTCGCGGCGTCGTAGATGGCGGGAGCGGGAAGCCCCAGGCGGCGCACGGTGCGTGACACGAGAGCTTCGCGCTCGACGTAGTCGCGGCGAGTCCCCGCAAGAAGGTAGAGCTTCATCGCCCGGCCGTCGCCCCACGCCAGGATCTCGGCCGTTCGCCCACGCCCGATGACCTCTCGATCTCCCGCCATGGACAGCCTCCTCCGCCTCGTGTTCGTCCACTCCACTGCGCCTCTCGAGAGTCTGCCCGATGAGAGTTCGACTCCTCCATCGACAGGAAGACCCAGCCGACGGAGATCGGCTTCCTGTGTCTGCAGGCGGGGACCAGACGACGTCAGGAGCCGAGGCCTGGGGACCTCGCCCCGTCCAAGGCGGCGAGAATGTCCGGAAGCGAGGCGTACTCGAACTGAACGCTCGCGATGTGGATGAACCGGATCGTCCCCTTGGTGTCGAGCACGAAGTTGGCCGGGCGGGCGATGTTGATCGACTCGAAGTTCGCGCGAACATAGACCCCGTACTGCTTGGACACATCGCGGGTCGCATCGGCGAGGACAGGGAAAGGATACCGCTTCGCCTCGAGGTAGGCCTTCATGCTCGCCGGGTTCTGCGCCATGATCGACACGACCCCGGCGCTCCGCGTCTCGAACTCCGACATGTTTCTGTGAATCGTGTCCAGCCACTGCCGGCACGTTGGGCACCACGTGCCGCGGCCGAAGTAGAGAAGCAGCGGCTTTCCCGCGAGGTCGGCGAGCCGGACAACCTCGCCGGTGAGCGGATCCGGCAGAACGAACTCAGGGGCCGCATCGCCGACCCTCAGCACTCTGCTCTCGCGTGGCAACTCGACACCCTCCTCTCGAATGTTCCAATCTATCGGGAGCGGTGGGGCCTGTGCAACAGCGGGTGTCGTTCGCCGCGAGCCGGCCACCCGCTGCGCGCGCCGTTTGTGCACGACCAGCAGGATGCTTTCATAGATCATTGACATCACAGAGGTAACAGTTATGATGGTCGGCAGCGCCACGGAGGCGGAGGTGCAGGGTGATCCACGAAGACAAAAAGGTGCGGGAGTTCGCTGCAGCGTTCGGCGAACACATGGCTGTGGAGCACCAGGCGTCGGCGAT
>JBFYRA010000049.1:0-10871 GCA_041302485.1 Candidatus Bipolaricaulota bacterium | reverse complement strand
TCTCATCGCGCGCCTCCGTTCCATTGGATCCAGATGACGGGCGACATGCCGAGCGTCGAGCCGATCAGTTCCGCGATCCCGTTTCCATCGAGATCTCTCGCGTACAGCGGGCCGACGCCTTTCTCGATCACCGTCGGTCCCCAAAACCCGCCGGTCTTGTCTCCTGGATGGGCCCAGATCCCTTCGGCCGCTGTTGTGGTGTAGATGAAGTCTGCGACGCCGTCGCCCGTCGCGTCGGCAACGGCCAACCCGTCCCACGGCCACGGCATGTGGCCGACCGGATACGACGGGAGCGGTGACACAGACGCGGCGCCGGCGGCGAGGGTCACGCACGCCTCTGCGCCTGCAATGGAGAGCTCGACCTCGCCAGTCTCCGCTGTTGCTGCGGCAAGCTGGACGGCAATGGCTGCAAGATCGGAGAGCCCGTCGCCGTCGATGTCCCCGGCCGTCATGGCGACTGGCACGGCCGTCGTACGCAGGAGGGGTGCTTGTTCCGCAGGCGTGCGTTCGGCGAAGGTGATGGGAACGAACGCAGCGTAGTCGCATGTGACCACCACGATGAGCTGGTCCGACGTGCCGTCCGGGCTCGTGAGCACGCCGAGGAGACTTGCGCTGCCGCTGAGCGTGTGCTCCGCAACGGTCGCGCCGCTCCACGCCACCCAAAGGTTCCCGCCGCGCGTGCCGGCAGCGTCGAGTTCGCCGTCGGCGTCGAAGTCCCCCACCGCCAGCACCGGGAATGCGCCGGCGCCCACGTCCGCCCGGCCCGCCACAGTACCCTGTCCGTCCAGTGCGAAGAGCGTCGCCATGTCGGGACCGTCTTCGTTCCAGGCCTCGGTGGAGGCGAGAACGTAGGTCCTCCCTCCCCGGACCTGAACCGCCCGCGCTTCGGCATTGCCCAGTTCTCCGAACGGCTCGGACACCATGGCCTGGCTCCCGCTGTTGCTCCGCAGGATCTCAAGCCCCGTCGTGCCTTGCGCGAGTACATCGACGTCTCCGTCGCCATCCACGTCCGCGGCGGCTAGAACCTTCAGGCCGGGGAACATGATCTGAGTTGCGCCGTAGGCCGGCGTTCCGGAGAAGAGCGGGATCACGCCGTGGCGTGCCACGAGGACCGTGTCGGGGCGGTCGTCGCCATTCAGGTCGGCGACTTGGACTGGTTCGCCCCACCAGGAGATCGGCTCCGTCGGCACGAGCGATGCGATCTGGGGACCGAACTCTCCCCGGCTCGTGGAGTCGAAGACGAAGATCTGCTGGTCGCTGTCGCATACGAGCAGAAGCTCGCGTACACCATCGCCGTCGTAGTCGACCAGGGCAAGAGGTCCGCCGCCATAGCCTGTCTCGTACAAGACCGGAGAAGCGAAGGCACCGTCGCCTGACCCGAAGAGCACGGCGAAGCCGTTGAGCGTGGACAGCACGAGGTCGGGCAGGTGGTCTCCATTCACGTCGGCGACCGCAGCAGCCTGCAGCGGCCCGGTGTCTGCGAGGTGGCGCTGGCCGAGAGACGCGCCATCAGGGGCGATCGGCACGATGTCCGTGCCGAGGTCGCGGTGAGAAACGACCGCGTCAGGGACCCCGTCGCCGGTCGCATCCGCCAATCGCTCGATCGTCCACCACTCCTCGAGCAGCCAACGCTCGCTCAGCATCACGAGGGTTCCGTCCGCTTCCATGCGCGCGAGCGCGACGCCCTCTCGCCATCGAGTGCCCCATTGCGGCCGCACCGCGAGCACGTAGGTCAAACCCGCTCCCTCGGATGTGCACGCCGCCATCTGCCGACACTCGACGTCCATCGTCGTTCGGGTCGCCATGCGAAGCCGTCCGTGGTCGTTCCGAACAGCGTATGCTGCGTACGCTGTCGACGTGGGACTCCACTCCTCCACCATTAGGAGGACGTCAAGATCGCCGTCGCGATCGAAGTCGACCAGCGCGCCTGCGGACACATGAAGAGACGGCCAGGGATCGACCGAACCTTCTCGGCCCCCGACTTCGAGGTGCTGAACACGCCGGAACCCCGAGACACCATCGCCGGCGTAGATTCGCACTGCGTAGTGCGTCGCGAGGACGAGATCGCAGACCTTGTCGCCCGTCATGTCCGCCGCTCCGACGACGAAGGGCAATGAGTTCGTCGCATCGTCGCGAATGCTGCGCCCCTCCCAAGAGAGGACCCCGGCGCCGCCTGTCTCGACATCCTCAGCCGGCGGCAGCGTCCCGAGGAGGAGTGGCAGACCAAGGACGAGGACTCCTGTAGCGACTCGCATGCCCCGACGCTTCATCGCGCCTCCTTGCTGCGGGTAGAGTACACGATCTCATCATATGAATGCAAGATGCGCGTATTAGATGATCCTGAACTACGCTCCTCCACCGGCGCTGCAGGGACATCGTCCCATACGGGGCCGCGGCGGCTGGCACGTCTAGAGCGCTGAAAAGGGAATCGCAGTGACGTCCGGAGCGAGCGGCAGGCACGATGCCGGGATGGACGATGTAGCCGTGACCCACGCGAGCGCCGAGGTCGTGCCTCAGGCGCACGATGGCATCCGCCAGCGACGCGCGCGGAGTCGCCGAGAGCTTGACCTCAATCGGCGTGAGCACACGACCGGTGTCGACGAGGAGATCCACCTCGTGCCCCGTCGCGCAATGTAGGTCTGGCTCGAAGGCATGTTCCATGCAATCCGAATGCACAATTGCATGGTCTGCCACGACATCCCTCGCCCACCCAGGCGAGCGGCAGTTCCGGGGGGCCGATCAGCTCGCCCGCGAACTCGACGTCGCCTATTCGAGTGCGCCCTCGTCAGCGCCGGCACCGTGACGCTCTTGTACGAGTGCGCCCGCTCGCGGGAAGACGAACCTGCCGAGACGTTCGCCGTCGCGATCTGGGTGCAAAACTAGAACCCTGCAGAGTATGCAGTCGCGGGTTCTGATCTAGTACGCCAAACGGGACGTGAACTCGCTGCGATAGCAGACTCCCAGGCGCCGACCTGAGCCGGTGCTGCGGAAGCCGTATCCGGAGCGGTCGACCGATTGCCGTGAGCCTCCGGGGCGGCGACACTCTCTGCATGCGGCGGTTCGACGAGTTGACGGATGCAGAGAAGGGCGAACGTCTTCTGCGCCTGGCCGAGAAATCGCTCTTGGGGTACGGGCTGGCGGGCGAGCTTGGCCACGTCGCTTCAACCACGCACACGGTCTTCCGTCTGCGGGCGGGTGGCACTACGTATGCCGTCCGCATTTCACCCCCCGGTTACGACCACCCGCGGCTTCGGCGCGAACTCGTCTGGCTTGCCGCCCTGGGACGCGACACGGCGCTCCGCATCCCAGAGCCTGTCCTAGCGGTCTCCGGCGACCTCTTTCGCAGCGCCTCGATGGAGGGCGTGCCCGGCACGCGCGCCTGCGCCGTGGAGCGGTGGATCGTAGGAGAGCGCCGCGAGGCCGAGCTGACAGACATGGAAGCGACGTCCATCGGACGCTTCGTCGCATCGCTTCACAGGCACGCGGAGGAGTTCTGCTGGCCTGAGGAGCTGAGTTTGCCGTACGCCGACCCGGCAGATCGGGCGGTGGCTGCGGCAGACGTCTTGAGCGGCGCTCTCGCTGCGGCCGACGACCGCGCGCTCCTCTGCGACGCCGTGGCCCGAATCGCCGACGCCACCAACTCGCTCGGCGAAGGCCCGGACTCAGGCGGCATCATCCATGGCGATCTGCGTCTGCGGAAGCTGCGGCACGACGGCGACTCCGTCGGCGCGTTCGGATTCGACGAGTGCCGCACGGGCTCGTATCTCGACGACCTTTCCGTGCTCTGGGCAGAACTCGACGGCCGCGACGCGACCCCAGCGCTGCAGCAGGCACTTCTCGATGGATACCGCTCGGTTCGCGAGGTTCCAGTCCCGGCGGAGACTCTCGGCTCGCTCTCCGTGCTGCGAGCACTGGAAGACGTGAGCCGCGGTCACGACGCGCGACGTGCTCGCATCCTCGCGCCCGCAGTTGCCGAGCGCACGGCCGGCATTCTCCGACACTACCTGGCGTTGCGCGCGTAGCGCCCCTGGGGCGTCCTTTCGGGAGATCGTCCTCCGTCGTGAAACGAAACGGAATCTCTCGTATCTTCCACGGATGCGATTCAAGACGCCGACCCGAGAGGAGATCCTGACTGGGCCCGTGCTCTCGGTCATCACGCGCATCGGCGCGCCGGCAGCGCTCGGCTCGCTCATCTTCACGTTCTACAACCTTGCCGACGCCTTCTGGGTCGGTCGACTTCCGCTCGACGACGCCGGCGCCGCGCTGGCTGGGATTCAGGTTTCTTGGCCGTTTGTCTGGCTCCTCATCTCGTTCATCGGCGGGTTCGCCGGTGCGGCAGCCAGCGCGTTCGTCGCGCAGTACACGGGGGCGGGGAGACCGCAGGAAGCCAATCTGGCCCTAAACCAACTCGTCCTCCTCTCGACCGCAGGCAGCGTCGTCCTCGGGCTCGTCGGGTTTGCGATCACGCCGTGGGTCCTGTCGCTCCTCATCGGGCCGGGCGCTGTCGCGGACGCAGCCGGCGTCTATCTGCAGGTCATCTTCCTCGGCCTCGCAACGATGGTGCTGCCCGGCCTCTTCTCCCAGGCGTACATTGCGACAGGCAACGGCGTAACGCCGCTCCTTGTCAATGGGGCATGCACGGCGCTCAACATGATCCTCGACCCCTTCCTCGTCCTTGGGTGGGGACCTTTTCCACGCCTCGGCATTGTCGGCGCAGCCTACGCCACGGTCGCAGCGCAAGCCGTCTCGACCGCGGTGTTCCTGTGGTTGTTCGCTCGCGGGCGAGGCGCCCTTCACTTGCGCTGGGCCGACCTCCGGCCGCAAAGGGACTGGATCTTGCGCGCGTTGCGCGTCGGTCTGCCGGCCGGGCTCGGGCAGTCGGCGACGGCATTCGGCTTCGTCGTGATGACGTGGGTGATCGGCCACGTGCCCAACGCGAGCACGGCGCTTGCCGGCTACGGGGTTGGCGACCGCCTGCTCGGGATCTTCCTCATTCTGTCGGAGGGACTGCAGGCCGGCCTCACGGCGATGATCGGCCAGGCGCTCGGGGCCGGCCTCCTCGATCGGGCCCGGCTCGTGTTGCGCAAGGGTCTCCTGTCACTGATTTGCGTCCTCTCGGCGCAGACGTTGTTGCTTGTTCTCGTTCGCCGACCACTCGTTGCGCTGTTCGCGCCGGGGAACGCGGCGGTGATTGAGGTCGGCGTGCAGTTCACGCTGGCTTTTGCTCTCTCACTTCCGTTCTTCGGGACGTTCCTCGCTGCCGTGGCCGTCTATCGCGCGGCCGGGCGCAACGTGCCGGCGATGATCCTCGAGACCGTGCGCCTGTGGGGAATGCGGATTCCGTTCGCGTTTGTTCTCGCGTACCCGCTCGGGCTAGGAGCGACAGGCGCGTGGTGGGGCATGGCGTTGAGTAACGTTCTTGCGGGACTTCTCGCCGTCCTCTTCTTGCGCAGCCGCATGTGGCAGCACGCGATTGTCGAGCCTCCTCCTGACTCGGCCACGCCGCATCCCGGAGGGACGCGCGCCAATCCGGACGAGCCGTAGCTCGGGGCGGCAGGCGTCACGCGTGGGGGCTGTGCCTAGGCACGCGGCGCGCGAGATCCATTCGCGTTTCTTACGTCGCAGGGGTCGGCGCGCCGTATGTCCGGATGACGTCGTAGAGGACTTCCGCCCCGAACTCCAACGCCTCGACCGGAATGCGCTCGTCGACAGCGTGGATCGACCGGAAGAACGACAGCTCCGGCGGCAAGGTCATCGGCGTGAAGCCGCACGTCTGGATCCCAAGCGTCGCAAAGTGCCGTCCGTCTGTGCTTCCCGGCAGGAGGAAGGGAACCGGCGTCGCCTCGGGCGCGTGACGATTGAGGCAACGCGCGAGGAAATCGAAGAAGTCGAGATCGGGTGAGGCTGCCGGAGCGGCGGAAGCGACGAGTCGGGCTTCGCCGTCGTCGCGCAGGAAGGGCGCGAGTTCGGCGAGCAGATCGTCCGACGTGAATCCCGGCAGGAGTCGTGCGTCGAGCGCAAGATGGATCTCGCTCGGAATGACGTTGATGCGTTCGCCGCCGTGAACGATGGTCGCGTTCACGGTGTTGCGGAACAAGGGCTCGAACATGCGGCCGGTGTCGCCGAGCGCACCAAGCATGCGGTCGGTGAGCGCGGGACGAAGGAGCTGGCGCACCACGGGACGCGCCGTGCGCGGCAGCCCGCGGGCGATGCACTCGACCATCTCGCGCGTCACCGGCGTGATGTGGATCGGGAGCCGCTGCTCGTCGAGTCGGCGCAAGATGCGGGCGAGACGAGCCATCGCGCCCCCGCGCATCGGGCGGGCGCCGTGGCCGGCCGGCCCGCGAACGACGACATCGATCGGCGTCGGCCACTTCTCGGCGACCTGGATCATCGAGAACGTGCGCCCGAGGAGGCGCAGCGGAAAGCCGCCGAACTCGCAGACCGCGTGCCGCACGCCGGCAAGGACGTCGGGTCGACTCTCGACGAGGTAGCGAGCGCCTGCCTCGCCGCCGGACTCCTCGTCGGCGACGAAGGCGATCACGATGTCGCTCGTCGGGACGATTCCCTCACGCGCCGCGCGCAGGACCGCGGCGGCCATCATCGCCACGCCGCCCTTCATGTCGAGAGCACCGCGCCCCCAGACACACCCCTCGGCGATCTCGCCCGAGAACGGCGGATGCGACCAAGGCGAAGCGTCCGTCGGAACCACGTCCACGTGGCCGCAGAATAGAAGAGGAGGTGCGGAGCGTGCGCCCCGAAGGCGAGCGATCAGGTTCGGTCGCCGCGGGTCTTTGGCGATCGTCTGGGTTTCAAGACCTGCGTCGGCCAGCATTCCGTCGAGAAACCGGATGCACGGTCCCTCGTTCCCGGGCGGATTCGAGGTGTCGAACCGGATCAGCTGTTGGAGCAGGTCGACTGCGGCCGGGTCGCTCCCGTTTCGGGTCATCGCGCCTCCTGTGTCGTCTCGTGTGCCCGCTTGCGCGAGGTTACCACTTCTTGAACAAGAAGAAGGCGGCGGCGGCGAGGAACGCGAAGCCCACGGCGTAGTTCCAGCGGAGAGGCTCTTTGAGATACGTCACCGAGAACCCGGCGAAGACGACGAGCGAGATGACTTCCTGAATCGTCTTCAACTGGGCGGCCGAGAACTGGCCGTGCCCGAGGCGGTTGGCCGGGACCTGGAAGCAATACTCGACAAACGCGATGCCCCAACTCACCAAGATCGCGATCCACAAGGGCGAGCTCTTGTACTTGAGGTGCCCGTACCACGCGGCGGTCATGAACAGATTGGAGACGACGAGAAGAGCGACGGTTCGCATGGGGGAACGTCAGGGAAGGGGCGGAGAGAAGCGGCGCGGGGGACGCTTCCGTCCCCCGCGCATCCAGCTTTCCCTTACTTCTTGTCCGAAGGCTTATCCGGCTTCTTCGCCGGCGCCGCCGGAGTCTTCTTTCCGCATCCGCATCCACAACCCATAGAACACTCCCCCTTCATCGGCAACGGGTCGCCGACGCCAACGAGGATAGCGAGATGACGTGACATGTCAAGGTGGCGCGGCCTTCGACGGTGGTCGCGAGGCGTGTCACTCCGTGCATCCGGCGGCCGAAGAGCTTCCACCCCGATGGCCATTCGGCAGCTTCGCGCGGTCAAGCCGCCGAGTGTCACTCGGTGGCCCTGCGCCGACAGCTGCGGAGCCCGTCACTCCGCAGCCCTGCGCCGTCCAGCCGCCGAGCGTCACTCGGCGGCCAGGGCCTCCACCGGGTTCAGTCGCGACGCACGCCAGGCCGGCCACGCGCCCGACAACGCCCCGACGACGAACGAGGCCGCGAGAACGCCGAGGACGAGCGATGCTCCGAAGACCGGCTGGAACGAACCCACGCCGAGCGCCGGTCCTAAGAGACGCGTACCGAAGACGCTGAGTACGCCGCCCAGCGCGAGTCCGAGGACACCGCCGATCAGGCCCATCAAGCCGGAGTCGATCAGGAAGAGCCCCATAACTTGCCCATCTCGAGCGCCGACGGCCTTGAGAATGCCGATCTCGCGGGTACGCTCGAGCACGGACGTGTACATCGTATTCATCAGACCGACGCCGCCGACGATGAGGGCCACGGCGGCGATGCTTGCCAACACCGTCTCGATCATGCCGAGAGTGCCCTGAATGCTTCCAGCGATCTGCTGGACAGACACCGGGGTTCCCCGCACGTTCTGTGCCGTGAGCTCGGTTGAGATGTCCGACATGATGGTGTCTACGTCGACGCCTGTCTCCATGCGGACAATGGTTGTCGTACTGGCGTCGGCAGAATCCCAGACCGCCGTGGCTCGCTCCTGAAGCACGAACAGCGAGTCATCGGTGTTCGTCATCCCGCGGGTCAGGTACGACGCCCCGCTGCCGCTCACGGTACTCGTGAGCGCGCGAGTCGTTCCATTGCTGGCGCGAGTCTCCTGCTCGGCCGTCGCGGCCTTGGACGGGGCGAGGATGCCGACGACCGTGAATGGCTCCCCGTCGATCGTGATCGCGTCGCCGACGCCGACTTCCAGGCTCTCGGCGCTGCGCGCTCCGATCACCACTTCGTTCTTCGTTGTGTCCGTGAACGCCGTTCCTTCCGCGATCCTGAACCCCCCAAGGATCGACGGGAACGAATCGAGGAAGCTGAGCGACGGAGTCGTCAACCGCAAGAATCCGCTCGCTGCGGGCGTGTCGATGCTCACGATGCGCGTTCCAAGGTTGCCGGCCTCGACCAAGCCGGGCACGGCTTTGAGCAGAGCCGCCGTATTGACGGGCGTCGCTGCCCGAGCGGTCGACTGCTGGGTGGTCGGCGTGGTGGCGGTCGTCCCGATCTGGCTCGGGGAGAACGTCCTTCCCGTCGTGCTGGTCGCGGCGGAACCGGTCGTTCCGCTTGCTGCTTGTCCGACCTGCCCCGGCGAGAACGTTCCAGCCGCCGTCGCCGAGGACGTCTGCGACGCTCTCGTTGCCAGCAACGCCTGGCGCATCGCAGCTCTGTCTGTCGCCACCTCCGCAGCCCCCGTCATCCCGGGCGCACCTTCGCCCATCATCACAAAGTCCGGCGCGCCCACGGCTCCCGCTCCCATGACTCGCCCCGCGCCGCCCGGTGTGATCACGATGATGTCGTAGCCGATGTCCTTGAACTCCTGAAGCACGGCTTGCTCGACGCCCGTCCCGATCGAGAGGAGCGACACGACCGCCGTCACTCCGATGAGAACGCCGAGGATCGTCAGCCACGAGCGCGTCCGGCGACTCCGTATGTTCTGAATTGCCAGCTGAACGAGGTGGAGCGTCATAGGCGGCCTCCCCTACCCTCCGACGTCGAGAAGGACTCGACCTTTCCGTCCCGCAGGACGACGAGAACGTCGGCGCTCTCAGCGATTTCCTGGTTGTGCGTCACGACGACAACGGTCTTGCCCTTCTCCACCAACCCCCGCAGCATCGCCAGAACTCGGCGTCCCGTCTGGGTATCCAGGTTTCCCGTGGGCTCGTCGGCCAGGATGACCTTCGGATCGTTGACCAAGGCGCGAGCGATCGCGACGCGCTGCTGTTCGCCTCCCGACAGCTTCGCCGGCCGGTGATGGCTGCGGTCGGACAGTTCGACAGCCGCAAGCGACTCGAGCGCCCTCTTCCGCGCGTCGCCCGCGGCCTTGTTCTGCAGCAACAACGGCAGCTCGACGTTCCTCAGCGCGGACACATTTGGGATCAGATTGAACTTCTGGAACACGAATCCCACCGCGCGAGCGCGGAATTCCGCCCGAGCCCGCGACGACAGCGCGCCAAGGTCCGTACCGTCCGCAGAAACGCGGCCGGCGGTCGGCGTGTCGAGGCACCCGGCGAGGTGCAGGAACGTCGATTTCCCCGAGCCGGACGGCCCCATGATCACCACGAGGCGCCGCTCCGGCAGCTCGACCGTCACGCCCCGCAAGGCTTCGACGCGCGTCTCGCCCATGCGGTATGTCTTGTAGACATCGTGAAACGCAATCATGATTCTCCCTACGTCGTCCAGTGCCCTACGGCCGATAGACGAACTCCGTCAACTTGACCAAGCTGAACGTCTCGAGCGGCTGGTCGGTCGCCGAGCTGTAGCGGAACTCCATCAAGGCCGGGAACGGCATCAACCCGCGGATCGTGAGATCGGTGGCAAACGCGAGTTGGATCTCGACGTTCGTGTAGTCGGCGTGCGTGTACGTCCCGTACACGACGCTGACCCCGGCGATGGTGCCAGTGCTTCCCGCCTGGAATCGCCCTCCGTCGGGCAGGATGTAGTTCTTGCCTGACTCGATCGCCGCTCCGGTGATGTTCGATAGCGGAGAGAGGTCGATGGTTCCGCCTTCTCGCGTGTCCATCGCGCGAACGCCGAGCATCGGCAACGAGATCCCGAAGAACCCGATATGGACCATGGCCAAGGGAACGATCTCCGTGCTGCTCGAAGCGATCGAATACGTTCCGTCGGCTTGAGGCGTGATCTCGGTTGTTGTCGTCGAGGCCCGCCCCTGCGCTCCCTCGCGCGTGATGCTGTACGTGTACTTGAGGTACCCGCCGGCGTAATCGGCCCGGCCGAACGCGCTAGAGAACGCAACACGCGCTTCGCCGCGGGGCCGGTCCTCTTCGGTCGTCGATTGCGCCAATCCCGGCAGCGTAAGCGCTGCAGACGCCAAGACGATCAGCACGATCGCCAGTGTTCTCGCGTTCTTCTTCATGTCAGCCCTCCCGTTGTGGACGCTCAGAGGATCGCATCGGTCGATGGGCACGTGCGGGCATCCTTGTGTCAGCCTCGTGAGGCCGCTCTGCCTAGCCCGTCGCCGCAGGGCGCGCGCCGACTGCCGGCGTGGAGGACGCGGGCTCGCCGTGTGGGAGGGTCATGAA
>JBFYRA010000034.1:0-4671 GCA_041302485.1 Candidatus Bipolaricaulota bacterium | reverse complement strand
AACTACGCGACGCCGCCGTGGGACGACTGGCACGCCAGAGCCGCTTCGAACGCGCGCAAGGCTCTGGGCATCGACCTCGGCCTCGCGCAAGCCCACGCTGCGCTGGCCAATGTCCTCCTGTGTGAGTACGACTGGCGTGGCGCTGAGCAGGAGTACAGAAGGGCGATCGAACTCTCGTCCAGCTATGCTACCGCCTACCATTGGCTCGGGCTCCTCCTGGTCACCGTTGGGCGACTCGACGAAGCCGAGACCGTGCTCAAGACGGCGCTCAAGCTTGACCCTCTCTCCGCCGCCCAGCACGGGGCCCTTGCGCAAGTCTACGTGTTCTCGGACCGGCCGGAGCTGGCGCTCGAGGAACTCGAGGTTGCGTCTGCACTCGGAGAAGACAACCGCGTCCAGCGGGTCCATCGTGGCCTGGCGTATCTCCTCCAGGGGCGACTCGATCTGGCTCGGGCAGACTTCCAGAAGGCACGTGAGCAGAGCGCGTCCTATGACCATGAAGCCGAGTTCTGGATTGCATACACAGAGGAGAAGGCGGGCGCCAACGGCGCGCTCGAACGAGCCCTCAAGACAGCGCTCGATCGTCGAAGAGATGAACGTCTGCCTTCATACACGCTCGCTGCCTTCTACTGTGCCCTCGGCCGAATGGACGAGGGATTCGAGCTTCTCGAGCAATCGTACGCTGACCGCGAGCCGGAGCTGACGGAGGTGGCGGTGGATCCACGGTTCAGGGCATGCCACTCCGACCCTCGCTTCGCCGTCTTCTTGAGGAAGATCGGCCTCGCCGGGTAGCTCGGGGCTGCGGCCCCGAGGGACCGTCGAGACGACATAAGGCGCCACCGTGCTTCGAGAGGGCTCATCTGATCGCGTGCGAGACTGCGTCCCTTGCGGGACTACTCTTGAACTTCTGGTCGGGTTGCCGGCCTGACATGACCAGGTAAGTGCCCTCGGACCCAATTCGAGCGAACCGAACCTTCTCCGCGGAACCCATCGAGCCCTGTTGGACATGAAGTATTGGGACGGCTCGGCAAGAGAATCGCAACATCAACCCGTGATCGCCACGCGGTCGAAGTCGAACGGTTAGTTATTGGACTAACTGGCCAAATAACTATATAGTTATCACTGGTGAGAGATATGGTCCGGGTGAAACGCGATCCAAGCAATCCGCTAGTCATGAAGAACTTTATGGCTCCGGCCATGTTGCTTGCGGCATTGCAGGAGATATCGGAGAGGGAGGGTGTCTCGGAGTCCGAGATCATCCGCAGGGCTTTGGAGCGCTACATGGCAGATACGGAGAGCGGCATCAGATCCTCCGGCACCGGACGTGCGGCCCATCAGAGCGGCAAGAAGAAACAGGAGGATTCGAAATGAAGCGGACGGTGCTGTTCCTCGTGATTGTGGGCTTTACTCTGGGCCTCGGAGCTTCGGCTGCAGCGCTCGGGATATGCAGCTACGTGTCCCCAGAGACGAACTTGACCGACCTTGGGCTCTCGTTCAGCTATCACTACTTCGACGACTGGGCAACGCCCGGGGTGGACACAAGTGGCGGACGGGCGGGATTGGATTTCAACCATCTCTATGACTCTCCGGACTTCGGATTCACGCTGACCGGGAATGCCGGGCTCCTGCTCACTGACTTCTTCCCCGTCAGTGGGTTGGGTGATGCGGCGGGAACCTTCCGCTACTACTTCTCCCAGGACATGCCGGCATTCGGGTTCGGCGGCCTTGAAGCGTCCGTCGCGTCCGGGCAACCCCAACCAGCTTTCCACGTCAGCGCGGGTCTTGGCTACGGCCGGTTCTCTGATGTGACGCCGCTTGCCAAAGCGTTCAGGATCGAAGCCGAGTTGCTCAAGGCGAAAGCGATCCGACAGTCGCTCGGCGATAGCGCGCTCCTGGGGATCGCCACTGCGATCGGAAGTTACTTTGCCACTCCAGAGGAGCAAGTCGCCGATGTTGTGAACCAGATTCAGGCTGCCTCGGGTGTGACGCTCACTCCTCGCCAGGTTCTCAACATCGAGGATCTAGTGCTTACCACCGACGATACGCGATACTGCGGTTGGTCGGTTCAGGCAGGCGTGGGGTATCAACTCCTCGACCCCTACAACCAGCCCCAAGGCTTCCTTGTCACGGCGTCCGCAGATGCCGCCTTCGTTCCGAACCCCGCCGGCCAGGTCCTCTTTCACGCCGGCCTCTCCGGCCCAGTCAACATCCTGAACCAGAACACGTTCGCTGCGCGAGCGTCCTACGACTGCGCGATGTCAGAGACGAGTTCGTTCCTGGTGACCTATACGCTCCTGCGAGTGCAGCCCCTAGGCCTGCCAGCTGGGACAAGTCAGACGGCCGCCCTTCTCCTTGCGAGCGGGGTGGGTCGTGCCGACATGGGTCTACAAGTATCTCTTGCCAAGGCAGCCAATGCCTCCGCTTGGTCACTCGACATTTCTGTCTCGGCGTCGATCAGTTTCGATCTCTAGACAGTGTCCGTTCAGGTACGCGGGAGCCTGCTGCCCTGCCCCTCGCCCCGGAGGCCAGGGGCAGGGCCGGTGTGAAGTCGACGACCGACGAAAGAGCTGACTAGCAGATAGTCCATCAATAGGAGTGTTGCTTCGCTGCGGCCCCAAGGGGATTTGAACCCCTGTCGCCGGGATGAAAACCCGGTATCCTGGGCCGCTAGATGATGGGGACTCTAGACCTGGATTATAGACTCACCGGAGAGCCCCATCCAAGGGTGAGCCTAGACGCTCGGATGTGGCTCTGCGATGAACAGCCAGACGGTGGGTCGTGCTGGACTCGAACCAGCGACCCCCTGATTAAAAGTCAGGTGCTCTAACCGACTGAGCTAACGACCCGTGGGTGGTCGCGACTGTGGGCCGTAGAGGGCTCGAACCTCCAACCGACGGATTAAGAGTCCGCTGCTCTACCATTGAGCTAACGACCCAAGATGCAGAACGAATGGTATGGGAGACGGCGACGCGCTGTCAAGGCGTAGTCTTGCGGCGCGCAGGGCGCCACCGCGGCGCGTCTGGTCCTTGACTTCGGCGAGGTGTTCGGGTGAAGTCAGGGCGGAGGGGCCATGGGAATCACTGAGTTCATCGCCGCCTGGGGCACGCGCGTCATCACCGAGACCGGTTACCTTGGCGTCCTCTTCCTCATGGTGATCGAGAGCATGATCCCGCCCGTTCCGAGCGAGGCGATCCTGCCGTTCGTCGGATTCCTGATCGCGGAGGGATCCATGTCGGCGCCCGCGGCCCTCGCTCTCGCGACGGTGGGAAGCCTCATCGGATCTCTCGGGTTCTACGCGCTCGGACGATACGGAGGCCGCCCGCTCGTGGTCAGGTATGGAAGAGTCCTCCACCTCGATGAGCGCGCTCTCGACAAAGCCGAGGCGTTCTTCATCCGGCGTGGAGGAGTCACGATTCTCATCGCGCGCTTCATTCCCGTGGTGCGCCCGCTCATCTCGATCCCTGCCGGAATGGCGAAGATGCGGTTGGTTCCTTTCTGCTTCTACACGATCGTGGGTGCGGCTGCTTGGAACGGCATCCTGGTCCTCTGCGGCGTGGTTCTTCGGCGAAACTGGGACACCGTCATGCGGTACTCGAAGTGGCTCGACATCGCGGCGCTCGTCCTGCTTGGCAGTCTGGTCGCTTTCGTCGTGGTCCGACACCTGAAGCGGCGAAGGCACCGGGAGGGCTAGGACAGTGCCGCGGCGATGGCTGCCACAGCTTCCTCAATGGCCGCTAGAACCTCGTCGGAGAGCCTCTCCCCGAACTCTAGCAGCTTCGGCTGGACGCCAAGGAAGAAGACGCGGCAGCCGGTCTCGCGCGTGAGGTAGTCGGCGATCACGTGAAGCGGCAGGGTGTGTGTGCTCGACGTCATGCCCTCGATCTCCGAGGGCGCAAACACACGCGCGGTGCCGGGCGCCTCACCAAGATCGGCGGCGTCAACGAAGAGCACGTGCGTCGGAGCGAAGCGGCGGATCTCTCCCGTCACATTCTCGGGAGCTGTGTCGCCGAGAACGACGAGCACATCGGGTAGAGAAACGGCAGCGATCCTTTCCGAGATCTCGAGCCCAACAGCGTCGTCGGAGCGAAGGCGCGATCCGACGCCGACGACCACGACACGCCTAGACGGTCGGTGCGGGCTCTGCGGGCTTTGGCTCAGCGCTTGTCTGAGGCTCTGCCGCAGGCTTTGGCGGTGGGGCATCGTAGACCACCACGAGCGACGCGCGGTCGAACGCCGCGAGCTCGAAGTCCTTCGTGAGTTCGATCGTTTTCTTCGGGCAGACGAACGCGCACTGTCCGCAGTAGACGCAGCGTCCGAGATCGATCGTGGCTTGGAATCTCTTGTCGCCCTTGTCCTCGATTTGGATCGCCGCCGCCGGGCAGTTGCGCACGCACATCTTGCAGCCGATGCAGTTCTCCGTGTGGACGACCGGGCGCGCCCGGAAGTTGTCGGGCATCTCCCACTTCACAAACGGATAGCGCGTCGTGGCCGGCTTTCGGAACAACGAGCGCAGGAGCGACGGAGCCATTCGCCCAGGGCGTCGCCAGGGAGTCTTCGCCATGCCTAGATCAGCTCCCTCACGATGAGATTCACGAGGACCTGGAGGAAGGCGATCGGGGCCAGCACCTTCCAGCAGAACGCGATCATCTGGTCGATGCGCAATCTCGCGAA
>JBFYRA010000032.1:0-4056 GCA_041302485.1 Candidatus Bipolaricaulota bacterium | reverse complement strand
CCCGAGTCCGGATACGCGCCGCTCGTCGTGCGCTTCGACGCGCGCGCGTCGCGCGATCCGGACGGCGACCCTCTCGTCTTCGCGTGGACGTTCGACGATGCCGACACGGCAACGGGACCCGTCGTCGAGCGAACGTTCCCAGCAGGCACGCACACCGCCCTGCTCGAGATCTCCGACGGACGGGGCGGATCGGATGTCGCGGCCGTCACCGTGTCGGCGCAGGCCGTTCCCGCCGGCTACGTCCCGCGCAGCTTTTCCTGGTCCACCGCCGGCGAGCCGCGGACGTGCACGTTCCTCATCCCGTGGGACCTCTATCAGATGTACAAGGGCCGCCTGCGCGGCACAGCCGGGGCGGCCTACGCGTACGGGGACTACGTTGCCGACTCGCTCGACGATCCGACGATGCGCGATTACGCCAGCCTTCTCTGGACGCACACGTCGAACGTCGAGGCGTTTGTCGATGACGTCCTCGCGTTCGTGCAGCAGGCGATTCGCTATCGTCGCGACCCTCGGCTGCAGGAGTGGCCGTGGTACCCGCTCGAGACGCTCGTCGCCGGCGAGGGGGACTGCGAGGACTCGGCCATCCTGTTCGTCAGTCTCCTCCGAGCGCGCTCAATTGCGTCGAGTCTCGCGTTCGTCGACACGGACGGCGACCGCGTGCCCGACCACGTCCTGGCGCTCGTCCCGGTGACCGCGGCGTGGGCGTCGCATCTCGCGTGTTCCCGTCCGCTCCTCGTGCTCGACGACGTGACGTATGCCGTCGCCGAAACCGCCGGTGACGGCGCCCCGATCCGCCTCGGCTGCGATCCGTGGGATCTCGCGCCCGGCGACGTCTACGAGATCTGGTCGTTCTAGCGTCTGGAACCGTGCGCGGGCCGCGGGTATGATGCCGCCGAGACCCATGAAGACGATACTTGTCGACCCACGTTCGCTTGAGCGATTCGACTTCGGCGACGCCCACCCGTTCAAGGTGTATCGTCTCGGCCTCTTCTTCGCCCTCTGCGAGCGCTACGGGCTCATCGACCGGCCGGATGTCGACCTCATTCCGTTGCGCGAGGCCGGCGAAGCCGAAGCGATGGCGTTCCACTCGCAGGGCTATCTCGAAGCGTTGCGCCTCGCCAGTTCGGGCATGTGGGTGCCGAACCAGTTCGCGCACGGGCTCGGCACCGCCGACAACCCGGTCTTCCCCGACGTCTGCGAGTGGGCCATGCTCGTCGCCGGAGGCTCGATCGACGGCGCCGAAGCGCTGTTGCGCGGCGCAAGGCGGGCGTTCAGCCCGGCCGGCGGCCTGCACCACGCGATGCCCACCCGCGCCTCGGGCTTCTGCCACGTCAACGACGGCGTCCTGGCGATCGAGCGCCTGCGGCGTGCGGGCAAGCGCGTCGTCTACGTCGACATCGACGCCCACCACGGCGACGGCGTGCAGCACGCGTTCTACAGCGCCCGCGACGTGCTCACCGTGTCGATCCATCAGACGGGGTACACGATCTTCCCCGGCACGGGATTCGAAGAAGAGATCGGCATCGAGGACGGCCGCGGCTTCTCGCTCAACATCCCGCTCCTCCCCGGAGCCGGAGACCGCGCCTATGACCTCGCGTTCGACGAGCTCATCCTCCCGGCGATCGAGCTCTTCCACCCGGACGCGCTCGTGACCCAGCTCGGAACCGACGCTCTGATCGGCGACCTTCTTGCGAACCTGCGGATGAGCCTGCACGGGTTCGAACGAGCCGTCGAGCGCTTCCGCGCCATCGGCGTCCCGTGGCTCGCGCTCGGCGGCGGCGGCTACGACGTCGGCAACGTCGTGCGCGCGTGGACGCTCGCTTGGGGCGCGATGCTCGACGAGAAGCTTCCGGATGAGATCCCGAGCCTCTTCCTGACCCAGGCCGCGGCCCACGGCGTCACTCTGTCGCAGCTTCGCGGCCCTCGCGAAGTGCCGCCGACGTCGGATCGCGTGCTCGACGCGCTCGCGGAGACGCTGCGCAAGGTGCGCGACGCCGCGTTCCCGATCCTGGCGGAAGCCGGCAAGTCGTCGTAGGACCTCGCGGCTCCGCACGATCGGAGCCGGAGGGAGGTCGCATGCCAGACGAGCGCGAGATCCGAGAAGTTCCGGCGCGGAGCGACATCCAAGTCGCTCTGCCGGACGGGCGCATCTTGCGGGCGCCTCTCGGAGCGACGATCGCCGACATCTTCCGCGTCGCGTACGGCGGAGACGACGATGCCCCGGTGGCCGCCATCGTCGACTCCGAACTGCGCGAGCTCGCCTGCCCGCTCATCCGCGACGTCACGGCCTCTCCCGTCCGGATGTCCGATTCCGACGGCATGCGCATCTACAGCCGCAGCCTATCGTTCTTGCTCGTCGCCGTCGCCGCCGAGCTGTTCCCGTCCGTGCCCGTGCACATCGACTACGCCGTGCCGCACGGCGGCTACTTCTGCCGCATCGAAGGGCGCGAGCCGTTCACGCCGGACGAGTTGGCCCGGATCAAGACCCGCATGCTGCAGCTCGTGCGCGAGGACCGGGAGATCGTGCGCCGCCGCGTGGCTCCGGACGAGGTGCTGGCGCTGTTCGCGGCGCGAGGCGAGGAATCCAAGGCCCGCCAGTTGCTCGAACGAGAAGGCGACCACCTCCACGTCTACGTCCTCAATGGAGCCACCGACTACTTCTACGGCTACATGGTCGCGTCGACCGGCGTCTTGAAGACGTTCTCGCTCGAAACCTTCCCGAGAGGCTTCATCCTGCGCTTCCCGCGGCGCGAGAGCCCGCACCGTCTGTCGCCGCCGCAGCGATTCACCGCGCTGCGCGAGGTGTTCGACGAATACGGCCGCTGGCTCTCCGTTCTCGGGATGCGCGACGTCAGCTCGCTCAACGACGCGGTGCGCGACGGCCACATCGACCAAGTCATCCTCGTGTTCGAAGCGCTGCACGAGAAGCGTATCGCCGAGATCGCCGCGACGATCTCGCAGCGGCGAGCCGACGGGACACGCCTTGTGTTCATCGCCGGGCCGTCGTCGTCGGGGAAGACAACCTTCTCGAAGCGTCTCGCGATTCAGCTCCTCGCCAACGGCGTCCACCCCTACCCGCTCGCGCTCGACGACTACTTCCTGCCGCGCGACGAGCTGCGCCGGCGACTCGGAGATCGTCCCGACTACGACGCATTCGCCGCGCTCGATGCCGAAAGGTTCCGCGACGACCTCGGGCGGCTGATGGCCGGCGAGACGGTCCGTCTGCCGCGCTACGACTTCGCCAGCGGGACGCGGCAG
Source organism: Candidatus Bipolaricaulota bacterium (assembly GCA_041302485.1). Lineage (GTDB taxonomy): Bacteria > Bipolaricaulota > Bipolaricaulia > UBA7950 > UBA9294 > CAIOGO01. Next base: position 798 of record JBFYRA010000032.1, on the reverse strand, counting down.
CCGGGGCCGTCGATCCGGCTCGATCGAGACCAGATCCTGCTCGTCGAGGGCATTCACGGACTCAACCCGAGCCTGACGGTCGACGCCGCGACGTCGAAGACGTTCCGCATCTTCGTCTCGGCGCTCACCCAGCTGAACCTCGACATCCACAACCGCGTCTCGACGACCGACACGAGACTCATTCGGCGCATCGTGCGCGACGCGACATTCCGCGGCTACGACGCGACGGAAACTCTGTCCCTGTGGGAGAACGTGCGCCGCGGCGAGAAAGACAACATCTTCCCGTACCAAGAGGGGGCCGACATCATGTTCAACTCGGCCCTCGGCTACGAGCTCGCCGTCTTGAAGCCGCTCGTCGAGCCGCTCCTTCTCCAGGTGCGAGATCCCGCCGCGCGGGTCGAAGCCGACCGCCTTCTCGCCCTGTTGCGCTGGTTCGACCCGTGCCGCGCCGACACGGTGCCCGGCAACTCGATCCTGCGCGAGGTCGTCGGCGGATCGCTGCTCCAGGCGGTCACGCTCCTGCCGCGCAACGGCCACAACGGCAAGGAGCGTGCAGGATGAACACCGAACGTCTGATGCAGATCGCGCTCGACATGGCTGGACTCTCCGAGATTCCGGGGGACAGCGCGATCCATCACCCGGGGCGAGGAATCCGCCGGCTGCTCGCCGGGATCGATCTGCGCGGCCCCGAGCTCGCGCTCGCCAAGGCCCGGGGGTTCGACGCCGTCTTGACGCACCATCCCGTCGGCGTTGCCACGCTCAACTTCCACCGCGTGCTGTGGCGCCACGTCGACCAGA
>JBFYRA010000156.1:0-7864 GCA_041302485.1 Candidatus Bipolaricaulota bacterium | reverse complement strand
GTCGCGGCGTGGACGCTCGAGCACGGCGAACTCGTGCGCGCACGGCGCGACAAGCTCCTCGCCGAGGGTTACGAGGTGTTCGTCGAGGACGACAACGCATTCCGGCGCGTCGGGAAGACCGGAATCATCGTGTCCGGCAAGCCCGATCTCGTGGCGTTTCGCGACGGCCAGGGCGTGATCGAGGACTGCAAGACGGGTCGACCGCGCACAAGCGACAGCGCGCAAGTGCTTGTGTACTTGCTTCTCTTCCCGATCGGGAATCCTCGCTGCGCCGGCCTTCGGATGTCCGGCCGCGTCGTGTATCGCAGCGGATCGCTCGACGTGCCCGCCGAGAGCCTCGACCCCGCCTTCCGCGAGCGGTTCGTCGCGCTCGTGCAGCGGGTGGGCGGCGAGAAGCCGCTCGCGAAGAACCCCGCGTGGGCCGAGTGCCGTTTCTGCGACATCGGCCCGGTGGATTGCCTCTACCGCGTCGACCAGCCGCCGGAGTCCGCCGAGGCTTCCACCGACCTCTTCTAGCGGCCCCGCGAGTTGACATCGCTTCGAGGAGCCCGTAGCCTCGTCTCGAATCCCGATGATCTACTCCAAGACAGCGAAGTACGCCGTGCTCGCGCTCGCCGAAGTCTCGCGCCGTTCCCGCGGCGACTATGTCGCTACGCAGGAGATCGCGAAGATCGCCGCGATTCCCTATCCCCACTTTGCGAAGACGATCTCGCTGCTCAAGCGGGCCGGTCTCGTCGCGACATCGCGCGGCAAGACCGGCGGCATCCTCCTGGCGCGGCCGGCTGACAAGATCACGATTCTCGACGTCGTCCTCGCCGTCGACGGCCCCGGCACGCTCAACGACTGCCCGCTGTTCCTCGAGGCCTGCGACTGCCGCCGCAATTGCTCTCTCCATGCTCTGTGGCGAGAGGCGCACGATGCCGTCATCGCGTTTCTGACGCACACGACGATCGCCGACGTGGCCGCCGCGCGCGCGAGCGTCGTCTTCTGAGATTCCCCGCGCTCTCTCCACACGCCCTTCACAGGGAGGCTCTACTGTCTCGCCTATATTGGACATCACGCCCCGATTTGCCATATCATGGTGCTACGATCCGTGGCGCGGTCGCGGGTGCGACATCGCAAGAGAGGTGGAATAGAGATGACGATACGGGAGAAGGTGGGCCTGATCCTCGCCCTGGCCGTCGGCACGCTGGCCGGCCTCGGCGCCGCGCTCGCCAACAGCGATACCGAGAACACGATGTCGCTTCCTGACGAGATGGGGAGTTTCCGCATCGACCCGGCCGGGCGCGGCGATCTCGTGCCAACCCAGCCGGTGCACGTCGAGATTCGCGGGATCGGCACATTCACCTGCGAGCCGGCGACGATCCAGACGCTGCGACCCGACCTGTTCGCGGCCGGCCGCTTCTCGGCGTTCGACGTCCTCGCCGCGCTCGGCGCCCAGGGAGCGATCGACCTCGTCTCCTCGTACGACGACACCCAGGCGACGCACGTCGTCAAGACGATGAACGGTCTCGACGGCTGGTGGTATGACGTGCGGCTTCCGGGCGGCGCGCTCGAGCGCACGGCCCTGCGCATGGACAGCTACCCGATGAAGGATGGAGCCGCGCTCTATCTCTATCTCGAGGATCCAGTCCGGCTCGCGGCCATCCAGACGAGCTTCCGCGACGAGACCGCCCGCCGCGCCGCGAACGGCGGCAAGATCATCGTCCCCACGGTCACGATCAAGGGGCCTCGGTCGACCACCTCGTTCCGGGATGTCGAAGTCACTTCGCACGACGTCCGCCCCGACGTGTTCCAGCCTGGCTCGATCACGGCGCTCGATGTCCTGTTGAGCCTCGGCGAACAGGGTCGCATTGGCGGGCTCGAGATCACGTGGCACGCGATGCTGGGCGACGTCGAGAACGTGAACCACTACATGGTGGATTGGATCGCGCTTCCCGAAGTCCTCGGGGAAGAGGACGCACTCTGCGGGTACATGGATGAAGCGGCGTCCGAGGGTCTGCGCCCGTTCCTCACCCCGCACTCGCACTCGACGACGAAGATCCATCTCTCCTCCGACCTCGAACTCTTGGTTTCCCCGGAGTACGTCGAATGGCAATGGCTCTGCGCTGCCTCGTGAAGCGCCCGCCCATCGCGGCAGGCAAGAGGAGAAGTCGATGAACTGGATCCTTCGAGCGAATCTCAAGCGCCGTAAGGCGCGGCTGGCCCTCACGATCGGCGGCATCGCGATCGGCGTTGCGACGCTGTTCGCCCTTCTCTCGTTCAGTGCCGGCATCGCCACTGCGCTCGAGCGCGAGCTGGACAGCCTCGGCGCTCACATCATCGTGCTTCCGGTCGGCTGTCCGTACTCGCTCACCCTGTCGCTGATGCAGGGCGCAGACACGATCGAGTACATCGACGAGGCATCGTTGGCCGAGTTCCGCGCCGTCGACAACGTGCACATCGCGGCGCCGGCGGTCGTCGGCCGCGCCAAGGTGAACGGCACGTTGACTCCCGTCTACGGCACAGACATCCAGACGGCGCTGTTGAAGAACTGGGAACTGGACTCGTTCGAGGGCGCCGTCGTCGGGAGCAAGGCGGCGGCCGACCTCAAGCTGTCGGCAGGAGACACGATCAACGTGAGTCTCTACGCTCCGGTCACGATCCCTGTCGTCAAGGTCCTGCCGGTCACGGGGGGACGCGACGACACGTTCGTGTTCCTGCCTCTTGCAATCGCCCAGAAGGTCCTGGCGCTCGAGGGAAAGGTCTCGGCCGTCCTCGTGCGCACGAGCGATGTCTCGCGCGTGTCGGAGACCCGAAGCACGCTCGGGCACATGCTGGGCGTGCAGGCCGTGCCCCCGAGCGAGGTGTTCGACACGCTCGTCGGCATCCTCGCCACGGTGCGCCAGACGATGATCCTGATCGCCGGGATCGCGATCGCCGTCGGCGTGTTCACGACCATGAACACGATGATCATGTCCGTCCAGGAGCGGCGCCGCGACATCGGCCTCCTGCGCGCCGTCGGCGCGACCCGCCGCGAGGTGTTCCGCCTCTTCCTCTACGAGTCGGTCGTCGTGTCCGCGGTCGGCGGCCTCGTCGGTCTCGCCGTCGGGTACGTCGCCACCCTCCTGCTGCCAAGAGCCAGCGGTCTCGGGCTCGAAGCGCTGCCGCAGTACTCGCCAGCGTTCATCGGAATCTGTCTCGTCGTGGCCGTCGCCGTCGGGGCAATCGCCGCGTTGTACCCGGCAATGATGGCCGCGCGCGTGGAGCCGATCCGCGCACTGAGGGAACTATGATCGTCGAACTGAAGAACGTGTCCAAAGAGTACGGGCGCAACGGAACGCGGTTCGTCGCCGTCCGCGACGTCGACTTCCGCGTGTCGAGCGGCGACTTCGTCTCGATCGTCGGGCCGTCGGGCTCGGGCAAGTCTTCGCTCCTGCACCTCGTCGGCTGCCTCGACCGCCCAACCGCAGGCTCGGTTCTCGTCGACGGCCAGCCAACCGACAAGTTGTCGGACACCGAGCTGAGCCGCGTGCGCAGGGACCGCCTCGGCTTCGTGTTCCAGCAGTTCTACCTGAACGACGCGATGACCGCGTTGCAGAACGTCCTCTTGCCACTCGAACTCGCCCGCGTCAAGGGCCGCGTCGAGATGGCGCGCGCCGCGCTTGCCGACGTCGGCCTGTGCGGCAAAGAGTCGAACTACCCGTCGCAGCTCTCGGGCGGCGAGCAGCAGCGCTGCGCCATCGCGCGCGCTCTCGTCAACTCGCCCGAGATTCTGCTCGCCGACGAACCGACCGGCAGTCTCGATTCGGCGTCCGGGAAGAGCGTTCTCGAACTGATGGAGTGTCTCCACACGACGCGCGGCCTCGCGCTGGTCATCGTGACCCACGACCCGGCCGTCGCCGCCCGAGCGCATCAGCACATAGCGATTCACGATGGGAGGGTTCAATGACGAAGAGCATGATGTGGATTGTCGTGGGACTTCTTGTGGTCGCCGGGCTCGGCGCGCTGGCATTCACGCAACTCGCGCCGCGCCCCGACCGCGCCGCAGCGGCTGCGGACGCATCGACCGTCGGCGCCAAAGGAGGATCTGCTGCCACGGCACCCGTCGCGGCAGTCTCCTCGAATGTCGCAGGCCCCGCACCGACGCCGGCCCCCGCGCCGTCCGCTCCCGCGGCCACCCCGACGATCGACGACCTGATCCAGAATGCGGCCGCCTACGACGGAGCAACGGTCTCCCTCACCGGGCTGGTCCTGACGCAGTGCACGGCAGGATGCGAGTTCGCTCTCTCCGACGACACCGGCGTCCTTTCCGTTCAGCTCGAGGGCAAGGCCAAGGATCGACTGATCCCGCTCGGCAAGGTGGGGAAGAAGATCGCCGTCCAGGGAGTCTTCCGCGCCAGTCCGCGGCCGCAGGTCGTCGTCGAAGACCCGAACGGCTGGCAGCTCGTCAAGTAGCGACCGGAGGAGAAGATGAGAGCCACCGGGAAGACTGCCGCCGTACTGATCGTCGTCTTGACGTACGCAACACTCACTGGCTGTTCGCTCCTCACGCCGCCCGGATCGGACGGACCCGGGACGGTCCCCGGGACAGATCCTGCCACGGGCGCCATGGCCGCTGACGTCATCATTCTCGACGACCCCGCGGGCGGCAAGGGAGTCACCGACCTCGCGTGCGTGTTCGAGGCAACGCAGCTTGGGACGAGCGGAGCCGCGCCGATCCAGATTCGCGTCGACTGGTCCGCCTCGTGCGGCACGCACAAGAGCGAGACCTTCACCTTCCGGGGCGGCCAGGAGGTCTTCACCTCGACGTATGAGGATCCCTCCGGGTACCCGCTCGGCATGACGTTCTGGGCAACCATCCGCTGGACGGACAGCCGCGGGAGTCACGTCCTCCAGAGCGCGGACGCCGCCTGCAAGATCTAGACACTGCGGCGCCAACCCTGTGATTGCAGGGGGCGGCGGCGCGCAAAGGGGCCCCCACAGCTTCCCCCGCGCGCCGTCCGCCCAATCTCTCTCCTCGCATCTCCCCCCTCGGGCGCGGTAGGATCTCTTGACAGCCTCCGGCTGCCGAACCCCGAGGAGAGACATGAATCGACGAACTGGCGTTCTCGAGTCTCCCGTCGGCCCGCGGGTGCGGATCGACGGTCGAGAGGTCGACTACTTCTGCGGCACAAGCTACTTCAGCCTCCACGGTCATCCCGAGGTCATCGAGGCGGCGTGCGCCGCGGCACGAGAGGTCGGACTCGGAGCGGCCACCTCGCTCGCCACGCGCGCCCATGTCGAGCTCGACGCCCGCCTGCGGCAGTTCCTCGACGTCGAGACGGTCACGCTCGTCCCCTCAGGCTACCTCGCTCCGCTCGTTCTCCTGCAGTCCCTCTCCGTGGACTACGATGTGCTCTTCGTCGACCGCGCCGCCCACTACGGCGAACTCGACGCGGTGCGCGCAAGCGGCAAGAGGAGCGTCTCGTTCGGACATCTCGATGCGACAGACCTCGCGCAGCAGCTCGCGTCCCATCTTCGACCTGGCGACCGCCCGCTCGTCCTGACGGACGGCGTCTTCCCATCGACCGGCGCGATCGCGCCCCTCGCCGACTACAACGCGGCCCTCTCGCGATACCCCGGCGGCACGCTGTGCGTCGACGACGCGCACGGCCTCGGCGTCCTCGGCGCCACGGGCCGAGGAACTCTCGAACACTGGGGCGTCGACTGCCGCGGCGCCTACGCCTGCGGCACCCTGAGCAAGGCGTTCGGCGCCGCCGGCGGCATCGTGCCGGGCACGCAAAGCCTCGCGGAGAAGATCCACGCGCTCTCGAAGGTTCCCTTCGGATCCTCCGCCCCCTCTGCTCCCGCGGCGGCCGCGGCGTCGGCCGCCGTGCGCCTGCTCGCAGCTCACCCGGAGATGCGGCAGACCCTCTGGGACAACGCCGCCCGCCTGCGCGCCGGGCTCTGCGAACTCGGATTTGACCTCGCCGCGAGCCCCGTGCCGATCGTCAGCCTCGCCGGACGCGCCGGCCTCGACCTGCACCGCGCGCACGCTCGGCTTGCCGCCGACGGCATCGCCGTCCTCTACGTGCCCCCACGCGGGTACTCCGACGCCCCCGACGTCGAGTCCCTGCGCATCGCCGTTTTCTCGACCCACTCGCACGACCAGCTCGACCGCTTGGTCGATGCGCTTCGCCGCGCCATCTAGACCTCCTCTCCCAGGCGAGCTGCGAGATGAGAGCCCTCCGCCCGCACGACCGATTTCGCCGTGCTCCCATCCCGCGCTAGAATGCGCTCTGCAGTCAAGAAGGAGGGATCATGTCGAGAGACATCAGGGTGATGGGGATGGGGTCGACGGCAGGAATGCTTTGGTTCGGCGGATGGCTGTTCACGATGGCGTTCGCCAAGCTCCTGTGGTGGCAATGCATCGTCGGAATCGTCATCTGGCCGTACTACCTCGGACTCCTGGCGAGAGGCTGAGCCTGCAACGGCCCGCAGCGCTCAGCTGCGGGCCTTTCTGCTCGACGGGAGGTCTGCCGTGCGTACGTCCGACATCGTCACGTGCCTCGAGTACCCCTGCACGGACGTCAACAGCGGTCTTCACTGTATTCCGAACATCCAGGTCTCGCCCGCGCGCGTCGGGATCGTCGTCGTGGCTGAGGCGGCTGCCCTGCGGCGCGAGGACGATTTCTACGCGTCCGGTCAGGCAGTGTTCGCCCAGACCACGCTCGAGGCGTTCCGCGATGCCGGCGCCGACGTCGCCTCGATTGCCGATCTCCTTCGCCGCGGCGTGTACCTGACCACGGCCGTGAAATGTGCCAAGACCGCGTACGCGCTCCAGGCGACCACCATCAAGGCCTGCTCCGAGCTTCTCGCCAAGGAACTCGCCCTGTTCCCGAACGTCCGCGCGCTCCTCTTGATGGGCGATGTCGCGATCAAGGCCCTGAACGCGATCGCGCGGCGCGCCGGTGAGCCGCGTGTGATCCCCGCTGGGTCCACGTACAAGCTGCGCGGCGTGCCCTATCACTGGCGCGGGATGCGCGTGTTCCCGTCTTATCTCCAGGCCGGGCCGAGCTTCTACATCGAGAAATCGAAGCGCCGCATGATCGCCGAAGACATCGCCGCCGCCCTCGCGCTCACCGCGTGACGCACCGCCCTGCTAGCGGCGCACGAACGAGATCGCCCCGGAAGGGCATGTGCTTGCGCACAGCCCACAGCCGAAACACGACGAAGCGCGAAACACAATGCTCGCTGCGTCATCTCCCCGGCTGAACGCTCCGAACGGGCATCTCGACACGCACGCACCGCACGCGGCGCAACGTGCCGCATCGAAGCGCGCGACGTACGCCGACTCCGCGATCTCGTCGCGATAGTCGCGCCCCTTCAGGCGCCGCAGGGGATTGCATGCGCACGTGCAACACGAGCAGATGAGCGTGACCGGCTCGTCGTTCTTGCGATACGCCACGTGAACGAGTCCGGCGCGATGCGACCTCTCCAGCACGGCCAGCGCCTCATCCAGAGGGATCTCGCGCCACCCGTGTCTTGCGATCTCCTCGCGCGCCTCGGAGTCGACCGCGAGGCACACGTCGAGCGGATGGTCGCAGGCCCGTGCGTCCCTCCGGCACCCGCACTCGCCGACGGCGATGATCTCGGCGGCAGCGAGCAGGTCGTGCATCTCCGGCTGAGCCAGGATGGCTTGGGTCGACGTAAGCTCGACGTGCACGGGGATGGTCTGACCGACGTAGCGCGGTCCCTCTTTCGGCTGGATCTCCGACATCGCTTCCTCCAGTTTTCTATCCCTCGCCGCCCGTCTCGGTCGCGGCCGCCGGCGGCTCGCGCGCGACCCAGATCATCTGCAGGCCGTCGACGGCGATGGTGTCTCCGCGCGGAACTCGATCTC
>JBFYRA010000118.1:0-2743 GCA_041302485.1 Candidatus Bipolaricaulota bacterium | reverse complement strand
GCGACCGCGCGGTTGTAGCGCATCGCCGCGCCGGCATCAACGCACGAGCCATGCTTGTTCGACTCCTGGGGTTCCTCCATCATAGAGATCCTCTGCGTCTACAGCGCGCGCGACGCCGGGGAGAGGTGGGGCGGTGACCAGGGGACGGCACGGGCCGGCGTACGGCGCTCTCGCGAGCGCCATGATCATTTGGGGACTCTCGTTCCTTGCAACGAAGGAGCTCCTCCCGGTCGTGCCCGTGCTCGCACTCCTATTCGCACGGTTCGCGATCGCCGCCGTCTTGCTCGCCGCGTACGCGGCGGCCTCCGGTGGCTGGCGGAAGCAGCTTCGGGTCTCCCGCAAGGATCTCGGCATGCTCGCCGTCCTGTCGTGCCTCAGTCCCGTCGGCTATTACTTGTTCGAGACCTACGGCGTTGCGTGGACCCAGGCGAGCCACGTCTCCATCCTCATCGCCACGATCCCAATCGGCGTCTACCTCATCGCGTTCGCGCGGAAGATGGAGAGAGTCACCTGGAGTCGCAGCGTCGGCATCCTGCTTGCGTTCGGAGGCGTGGTCTTGCTCATCGATTCGTCAAGCGGCGAGGCGGGGGCAAGCCTGGCCGGCGACCTGCTCGTTCTCGGCGCCGTCGTCTGCGCCGCCGTGCAGACCGTCCTGTTGAAGAGCGCCCTGCGCCGCGTGACGCCGCTCCAGCTGACGTTCTACCAGGCGCTCCTGTCACTCGTCGCCTTTGCTCCGCTCGCCGCGATCGACGGCTTCTCGTGGGTCGCACGCCTCTCTCCTCGAGGCTGGGGGCTCCTCCTCTTCCTCGCCGTGTTCTGCTCCGGCGTGGCGTTCCTCGCAATGAACTACGCTCTCGTTCACCTCTCGGCAACAAGCGTGGCGGTGTCGGTCAACCTCGTGCCGGTGGTCACGCTGATCGCGGAAGCTCTGCTGCTTGCCGTCCCACTCACGTGGGCCAAGCTCGCCGGAACGTCGCTCGTGCTCGTCGGCGTTTTCGTCACACAACGGGACGCCGCGGCCGTCGCGCCGGCCGGGGGCGGCGGGTGAAGCTCGGATCGCTGGCGCGGCCCTTCGTCATTCGGCGCGAACCGGCGCGCCGAGTCCTCCAGCTCGCCATGCCGGTCATTCTCGGCTCTCTCTCCACGACCCTGTTGTCCACGGTGGACACCATCATGCTCGGACGCCTGGGCAAGGAGCCGCTCGCCGCGTCGGGCATCGCCGGCGTGTTCTTCTTTGCCCTCGTATTCTCGCTCGGGTCGATCTCCGTCGGAATCCAGGCACTGACGGCCCGACGCTTCGGCGAGGGCGACTACGCCCGCTGCGGCGAAGTGCTGCGCACGGGACTCGTCCTCGCCGCTGTCATCGGAATTCCCCTCTCGGCGGCCGCGGCATGGGTCGCTTCGATCTCGGCTCCCGTCCTGTCGCAGGACCCCGTGATCGCGGAGCTTGGATCTACCTACCTGCGTTTGCGGCTCTACGGCGCGGCCGCAACGCTTCTCAGTTCGGCTTACGGCGCCTTCTACTCGGGAATTGGAGCGACTCGCTTTGTCCTCTACAACGCTCTCCTCGTCACGGGAGCGAACATCCTCCTCGCGTACGGGCTCATCTTCGGCCGCCTCGGGCTTCCCCGCCTCGGGATCGAAGGCGCGGGTCTTGCCGCCACGCTGGCTGTCTCTTGCGGCCTCGGCTACTACGTGCTCGTACGCAATCTGCCCAGCATCAGACGGCGATTCGCCGGCCTGCCGCTGCGCAGCCTCGGAGTGCGCTGGATCGGCGCGATGGTCCGCCTCTCGGCGCCGATCGTGCTCCAACGGATCGTCTCCTACGGCAGTTGGTTTGGGTTCTTCTTCGTCGTGTCGCGGATCGGGACCGCGGAACTGGCGGCAACCAACGTCATTCGCCAGATCTACTCGCTCCCGATCACGATCGCCGGTGGCGTGGGCGTCGCCACCGCGACGCTCGTCGGCCAGAGCCTGGGGGCGAAGCAGCCGGGCGCGGCGGAACGGGCGGGATGGGAAGGCGCCCGCATCGCCGCCTACGCGATGGGCGCGATCGGCCTCCTGTTCGTGTTCGCCCCCGAGTTCCTCTTGCGAATCTACACGGACGAACCCTCGGTGATCGCCGCCGGGCGCGGCCCGTTGCTCTGGCTAGGTCTCGTCCAGGCGTTCGCCGGCATGGCGCTCGTCTTGTCTCAGGCGCTGCAGGGAGCGGGCAACACGCGATTCGTCCTCGGAGTCGAGCTCGCCGTGTGCGGCCTCATCTACCTTCCCATCGTCTTCGTGCTCGGCCTGCGGACACCGCTTGGACTCGCCGGGGCGTGGACGGGCGAATACGTCTACTGGATCGTCTTGACGACGGTGATGGCGCTCAAGTTCCGCTCCGGGACCTGGAAGGCGACTCGGGTCTAGTTCCCGCTCGGACCTATTCCAGCGATCGGACGAAGCGATCGAGCGCGTCCAGAATGCCCGCCGCGATGCGCGCCTGGACGGCAGGATCCTGCAGCAGCCGCGTGTCAGCCTTCTCGGTGAGGAAGCCCATCTCGACGAGCGCGGCCGGCATCGTGGCGCGGGACGTGTAGAGGGTCTTCATCTTCACCCCGCGGTCCTTCGAGCTTGTCGCGCGCACGACGCTCGCCTGGAGCGCGGCGGCAAGGGCTTCGCTTCCCGCGCGGTTTCTTGCCCCGTTCGCGACGAAGGTCTCGACCCCGCGTGCCGTCGGATCGGGCGCGGCGTTCGCGTGCAG
>JBFYRA010000116.1:0-10761 GCA_041302485.1 Candidatus Bipolaricaulota bacterium | reverse complement strand
TCTTCTTGTACCCCGTGAGCAGGACGAGGAACTCCTCCAGCGTGTCCGCTGTATGGAAGGCCCGCTTTGCCAGGCCGAGTCCGTACTCTTTGACAAGGCCCATCGCGTCGTCGAACTCGAGGCCGTAGGCTTCCATCAGGAGTATGGCCAGCTCCGCCTTGCCGACGGGCAGGCCACGCAGCAGCAGGTCGGCGAACGTGATCGCCTCCATGACGCGGAACCCGTAGTCATCCATGTAGCCAATCAGCGTGCAAGAAGGAACAGGCAAGTACGGGTGCACGTCGACGAAGCCCACGGTATCTGGCCCGTCCTCACCCCAGTAGTTGAACGTCGCGTCGAGCCTGCCAGTGCCGCCGTTCGTCACGACGTCGTAGATGTCGTTCCAGTTGATGTGGATCGTCGACGCGTCAACGCCGGCGCTCACGCCGATCGCCCCGTGGATCTCGAAGCCGCGCCGAATCGCGCCGATCAGCACGCCGCCCACGTCCACGGTCAGCGTTCCGGAGATCGTCGTTTGGCACGTGCCATTGGCACTCTGGAGCGTGACGCCGTCCGTGATCGGTTCCGCGACGGCGAAGTCCCCGTCCATCACGAGAATCGTGTCGTCGTGGATCAGCACGGGTCCGTTCGAGCCGCGAATTGCGGCGTCCAGGTACCCACCCGTCGGCGCCGGTCCTACGTCATCGACCACGATCAACACGCCGCCCGCAATCTGCACACCCGCCAGGCCGGAGTTCCCGTCCGGGTTCTCTCCCAGCCACGGGCTGAAGATCACCGGCCCCCAAGCCGGATCCCCGCTGCCCGCGTACTCGGGCGTCCCGTCCATGTCTTGGTCGGACCACGGACCGTCTGCGGCGCCCCACCAGTTGAGGGTCGCGTCCGCAAGACTGCCTGTGTAGAACCCCGTGAGGTTCCCACTCATGCTGTTGTAATGGGCCGAGGCGTTCAGTGAGGGATAGAGGAGGAGGCTGTAGTCGCCGCCCTGGAACACGTTGCGCTCGATCACGAGGTTGTCGGTGTACGATGCGTAGATGCCGACCTGTCCTCCCGTGACCGTGTTGCCGACGACGACCGCCCCATCCGCAGCGTCGTAGATCAGGATCGAGGATGCGGCCCAGCCGCTGCCCGCGTACCAGATCCCGCTGACGGCGTTCGCCTCAATGGTGGCCGCGGCTCCGCCGCTGACCTGAATTCCGTTCTGAGCCGTCACCGTTGTCGGTCCAATCCCGACGATCGTGTTGCCAGCGACGTCCACCGTCAAGCCACCGCCGCTGAATACCATCGCGTTCTTCTGGAAGTCATGGATGCTGCTGTTCGACAGCACAAGGTTGCGCGGCGTCCCGTCCGCGTTGTAGCCGTAGAAGCCAACGCCGTGCTGGGCGCCGCTAAACGGTGTGTTCCGGATGTTGCGAATCTCCACGTTGTCGACTGTTCCGCCGGCGTTGTAGAAACCGATGCCGACGAACCGGTAGTTCGCGTTCCCTTTGCCGAGCCCGTCCACCACGAGATCTTCAACCGACGCGTCGTCGGCGTTCTGAACGAAGATGACCGGGTAGTTCTTGTTGGTCCCCGTCGTGAAGTACTGCGTCAACGTGTTCGGCGCCTCGATGACCGTCCCGCCGCCGCTTCCGAGCAGCGACTTGTCCGTGCTGAAGACGACCTGCTCTTGGTACACGTCCGAGGAAACGTAGATCGTGCCGTCGTCCGCCACACCGGTAATCGCCAGTCCGATCGTCGCGTACGGCAGGTTCATGTTGCCATTGGTCTCTTGAGCCGTCGTCGTCCCCGGAAGGTCAACGAAGATGTGGCTGCGGTTCCCTGTGGCGTAGTTCCAGTTCGACGCGTCACGCCGATCCACCACGTAGGCCCCGTTGTTCGCGTTCGATACATCGATGACCGTCGCAACGTAGTTGGGGGTAAAGAAGGACCCGCCGGAGTTCCAGACGATGTCCCACTCGTTGTGCACCGTTCCCCAGGTGTTGCCGCTGATCGAGCGCGTATCGGCATCGGCCTGGTTGTTGGTGTAGTTCATCACTCCGCCCTTGGTGTTGTAGACCAGGTTGTCGGTGATGACGGCCGGGTTGTTGTACTGGACGACGATTCCGTTGCGCGTGTTGTACACGGTGTTCCCGGTGATCACGATGCCGGGCGCGCCCGTTCCCCCAATCGTGATGGCGCGTCCGCCCCACGTCCCCATCGCTCCCGGTTGAGCGGGCCAATACAGCATGTTGTTCTGGACAACCACGTTGCTCAGGCCCGCGCCCGCTGGAACCGCGACGAGGGCATCATCCAGCTCGAGTGCCGCCAGCGCGTAGGTAGCCGACAGCGTGATGTCCATGTTCTGCAGCGTCACGTTGCTCGCCGTGATCTTGAAGACGTTACGGGCCGTGATCGCTGTTCCACGCACCGTCGCAGTACCCGACCCATCGATGGTGACGGCCTTCGACACGTTGATCGTAGCCGACACGTCGTGTACGCCAGCCGCGAGTTGGATCGTATCCCCGGCGCTCGCTCCATTGATCGCCGCTTGGATGTCCTGCCCCGGGTTCACCGTGATTGTCGCGCCAACGCCTGCGAGACCGAGTAGCGCGGTCACAGTCAACCCAATCCACAGACAACTCCGCCACCTCATTGCCGCCTCCTTGCTCGGAACGAGCAACGGCTCGGCAATGTCCGTCGGGATGAATCGTTCGACACGTGCTGACAAAGACGCCGAGCCACCACAGCCCTCCAACCCTCCGGCTTCGGCAGCTCGGCCGACCACGTGAGGTCCCGTAGCTTTGCGTCCCTGCCTTACGGCAGGTTTGCCCTTTTCAAAGCCCTTCTGTTGCTGATTGTCTAGTATAAACACCTTCCCTTTCTTGCCAAGAGGAGACGTTGCTGGTATTGCATCGAGTTGGTTACCGGAGGAACGAACCTGGAAGAAACATGAATGCAGGCCGCACCCTCTTGCCAAGCACGCCGAACGGTCACTACACTGCCACCCCGATGATGAAGATGCGGCAAGTGTGGGAGTCTCTCGGTAGGCTGCGCCGGACTGCGAGCGCCGGTTTGGCCTCCCGTGACATCTCCCCCGGCACGGAGCCGCGCTACGAGACATTGTTCAACAGCATCCCCATCGGCCTCTACGTCACGGCTCCCGACGGCCGACTTCTCGACGCCAACGCAAAACTGGCGCGCATGCTCGGCCATGCCGACAAGGCCGCTCTGCTCGCCCACTCCGCCTTCGAGATCTACATCCACCCGGAGGATCGCCTCCTCGAGCTCGGCCTCCTCGCTCGCGACGGCGGAGTGCGTCGGTTCGAGACGCAACTGCGGCGGGCGGACGGAACCGCGATCTGGGTCCTCGACACATGCCGCGCCGTCCCGGGCGAGGACGGCGCCGTCGCCCGCTACGAGGGGAGCCTCGAAGACATCACGGAAGAGAAGAAGCTTCAGGACGAACTGCGCCACATGGCTCGCCACGATCCGCTGACTGGCGTCTTCAACCGCTACGCGCTCGACGAGACGCTTGCGAGCGAGATGGCGCGCTCCCGTCGCTACCTTCACCCGATCGGAGTCCTGATGGTCGACATCGATCGACTCAAGGAGTTCAACGACCGCTTTGGCCACGCGGCGGGCGACGACGTGCTGCGAGGCGTCGCGGGACTTCTCACTCGCTGCGTCCGCGAGACAGACGTCGTCGTGCGCTACGGCGGCGACGAGTTCCTCGTCCTGCTCGTCGAGACGAACGGCGAGGCCGTTCGCGTGAAAGAACGCATCGCATCGGAGATCGCGAGGCAGTTCGGCGCCACGGCGTACGGCGCCCCGATCCGTGTGTCGATTGGCGCCGCGCACTGGTCGCCGGAGACGGGGGAATCGATCGAGACGTTGCTCGGTCGCGCGGACCGCGCCATGTACGCCGAGAAGGACGCGCGGCGCGTCATGTAGGGATCCCCGCCGGCTCCCCGTATTCGCCGCGGTACTCGGGCGGCAGCAGGGCTGCGAGGTGGCGCATGATCTCGTCTGTCAGCTCTTGCCGCCTCTCCTGTGTGAGTCGACCTTCTCCGAAATCGAGTCGAAAGGGCTCGCCCACCAGGATGTGAAAGGGCGTCCGCCGGAGTCGGCGCAGATTGCGCCCGAGCGCCTCCCCGCCATAAAAGGCAAGCGGTAGGATCGGGGCGCCGCTCCGCTGCGCCAGCGTCACCACTCCAGTGTGCGCTCGCTGCAGACGGCCGTGTCGGCTCCGCGTGCCCTCAGGGGCAATGACCAGGATCGCCCCCTCTCTGAGAACCTCGAGGCACCTTCGGAGCGCCGCGAGATCCGTCTCGCCGCGGCGGATCGGGATCCCACCCCAGAGGTCGAACAACCACTTCAGGAGGGGGTTGCTCCACGCCTCGGCCTTGGCCAATCCCAGCACGCGGCGCGGCCTCAATCGGGAGTGGAGCACCGGAACCTCAAGGAAGTTCACGTGGTTGGTGACGACAATGAGTGGCCCCGCCGCGGGAACTCTGGACATTTGCGCGTCATCAACTCGGCAGAGGAGCGCCACGAGAGCATTCTCCGCACCATTCACGATGCGGTGTGCGAGACTCACAGTTCTCCTGGCCCCGCAGCAACGAGAATCCCAATCTCCTTTGGCAGGAGCTCCACATCGAGCCGCGCGCCGGCCGTGCACAGCGTCTCGCCGTCCGCGTGCGCCGGAAGAGATCCTTCCAGTGCGGTAACGGTGACCCGTTTCGCGCGCTCCATCGTGATCAATCGATGCGATCCCTGAGTTCCCTTCATGAATCGAGGCATGAGTGCAAGCACGGCTCTACGACTCATCTGAGCCGCGATGCAGAGGTCGAGCGCGCCGTCGTCAGGTTGACCGTTCGGAGCCATGAAGAACCCGCCCCCCATCCGGCGGCCGTTCATGATCGACACGAGGAGCGAACGCTGCTGGAGCTTCCGCCCGTCCAACTCGATCTCGAGGAGCGGAGCACGGAAGTACAGGAAGATCGTCTTCAGCGCGCCAATGAGATACGCCGCAAAGCCGCGGACGTGCTTCAGTTTCTGCGCCTCGAACCCAACGACCGTGTCGAACCCTATCCCGACGCCGTTGCCGAAGTAGCGTCCTTGCGGATAGTCGCCGCCCACGGCCCGCCCCACGTCAATGGGCCTCACACGCCCGGAAGCCAGGGCGCCGCATGCGGCGCCGAACTCATGCGGAACCCCAACGCCGAAGGCGAAGTCGTTGCCGCGGCCGACGGAGATGACGCCCATCACGGCGCAACGTCCGTTCGTATTCTTCGCCTGCATCAGGCCGTTCAGGACCTCATTGGCCGTCCCGTCGCCGCCGACGGCGACGACGACGTCGAAGCCCGACTCCGATGCCGTCCGGGCGAGCTCCGCCGCATGCCACGGGCGCTCCGTCCGCACGAGCGTGTGTTCGAGCCCGGCGGCGCGCAGCGCCGCCTCGACGCGAGGCACGGCCTGCTCGCCTGCGCCCCGTCCCGACACCGGGTTGACGATCACGTAGAACCTCTTCATCGACTCCCCCTCCCCTCCGACCTCGACGCCCCTCAGACGCCGTCTGCCACGCCAGATTCTACGCGAAACAAACGAGGAGAAAACGGGAGCGCGCCCCTGGGCTACGCGTCGAAACGAAACCCATCCTCGGCGAACACGGCCAGACAGGCACTCGCCACGACCTCGTCGTAGGCGGTCCCGCGGCTGCGGTCGATCTCAGCTACTGTCGCGTCCACGAAGTGACTGTGCGGACGCGACACTAGCTTGCAGAAGCCGACACGGGCGCGCGAGAGGATGAGTTGCGCCTGCTCTTCAGCAGGACGCCTGGTCGAGACCGAAGGACCAACGTCGTAACGCCGGACGCCATCGTTCGTCAGCTCCAGGAGCTCCCCACAAGCCGCCGCATCGCGAGGCGGCTCGCTCCGTGGCGTCCTCTTCGGCGCCGCCAGGGCATCCGAGGGAGTCCCCTGAGCAGAGCGCGCCCCCCTCGGCTCAGTCCGGCTCTGTAGGCCGCGCCACGGGCACCTCCTCTGCTCTCCGTGCCGCCGTGGCTCTCAGCTCTCGGACAGCTCGACCGCGGGCCTAGTTGAGTTGCGACGTGCAGTGCGGACAGCGCGTCGCCGCGAGCGGAATGTCGGTCTTGCACTGCGGACAGGTCTTGGTTGTCGGCGCCGCCCCCGCCTTCGGCTTCTGCGAGCGTTGGTACGCCTTGACGACCATGAAGACAACGAACGCGATCACGAGGAAGTTGATCAGCGTGTTGATGAACGCGCCGTAGTAGATCGCCGCCGCGCCTGCCTGTCGTGCCGCCGCAGCGGACTCGTACGCTGTCCCGGAGAGGTTGATGTAAAGGCTCGCGAAGTCGACGTTCCCGATGAGCTTCCCGATGATCGGCATGATGAGATCGTTGACGAACGAGCTCACCACCGTCCCGAACGCCACGCCCATGACGAAGGCGACGGCCAACTGAACGAGATTCCCTTTCGTGATGAAGTCACGGAAGTCCTTCCACATCGTAGTACCTCCTTGCCACGCACGATCCCAGTCTATGCCGAACGAGCCCTCCCGAGAAGCCAGAACCCCGCCCGCCTGTCCATGCGCCTCCGAGATCCGGGTTGCCCGTTGCCAGGACTCTGAACATACTGGGCACGCACGGCGCGCTGCGCGCCGCGGCATTCCATAACTACCCAGGAGGCGCAGGCATGGATGAGTTGGTGAAGTTGCTTGGACAGAAGTTCGGACTGAAAGAGGACACCGCAGCACAGGTCGTCACGACCGTCGCAAACTTCATCAAGACGAAGCTCCCGGCGCCGCTTGCCGGGCAGATCGACGGACTCCTCGCCGGCGGCAAGGCTGACCTCGGGGACCTCGCCAAAGGCCTCGGCGGCCTGCTGGGAAAGAAGTAGGCGGGGCGCAGCACGAACGCGCAGCTGGGATCCGTCTCCCGCGGGAGGCGAGGACCCATCTTTCGTCTATACTGCCCCCATGAACATGCGAGGTTGGCTCGTTAGGACTTGTCTTGCGATGAGCGTTGCGAGCTTCGGTGGTGTGCATGCGGCGCAGGAACTCGCGCCTGTCCTCCCGGATCTCTCGGGCACGTGGGCCGTTCTTCAGGTTTCGGCGCAAATCGGCGCTGTACCAATCCTCGGCGAGAGACCGCGCAACGGGACAAGCCTTGCCTTGTCCGTCGTGGCGCAGGGCGGGACGCGGCTCCACGGGACGGAGTCCGCGTGCTCTACAACTCTCGACCTCGGGACGTCGCTCGTCACAATGGAGATCCCGGCAGCGTTCATCGCATCCCTACCTGCAACCCAATGGGACGCCGAACTCTCTTGGACCGGAGTCGCGTGGCGATTCGAGCGGCCCTGGGTGACGACCGTGAACGGAGCCGTGCTCGCAGATCCCCTAAACGATCCGCTTCCAACCAGCCCCGACGATCCTCGCGTCGTCGATCAGGATGGAGATGGGAAGCCGGGACTCACGGTTCGCATCACCATCATCGGCTTCATCAGCGGCGAGGTGTATGTCGTCCAGCGCGACCGATCGCGCCTCGTCGGAACGGTCGTCTCTGCCGATGCCATCGACGGTCTTCTCGAGTGGACGAGCGAGCAGTCGGTTCTCGGTGCCAGCAGTTCGGCGTTTCTCGGCGGAACGGCCGCGCGGCTCGATCCAGTCCCCGAGCACAGCTTCTTCCGCGCCCGTCGCGTGGCGGCTGCCACAACGTGTACCGATCTCGTTGCCGCAGCCGCTCTCATCTTCGGCCGCTAGTGCGCCCCGGCAGCGCCCGGCCCTTCCAGGCTCCACGCCCCAACGCACGCCAGGCAACGGACCGTGCTGCGACCCACGTCGAAACCAGCACCGTGATCGGGTGCGCGAGAACATGCCAGGCAGGAGTCCCAAAGCGCAGGTCGGCAATCGCCCACAACAGGAGGTTCAGCCCCGTGGCCGCGGCCGCCCACACTGCGACGTCGGCGGACACGGGTCCTCCTGCCGCATGCATCGCCAGGACGACGAGCGGCTGCCAGGTCGTCCAGAGGAGCCACGCCCAGACAAACGCGAAGACGGGCCAGTTGTAGTCGAACCGCGCATAGAGGTTCTTGGAGAATCCGTCGACCGCGCCGCGGAGTGACGCATACATCCGCGCCGCGACGACGCGCGACCCATCGCAGAGGGTCCAGCGAGCCCCGCCCGCTGCCACGGATCGGACAAGATCCCAGTCATCGACGACGGAGGCGCGAATCCGCTCATAGCCCCCCGCCGCCGCGTAGGTGTCGCGCCGCACGAGCATGAACTGGCCGACCGCCGTCGCCAGGCGTGGAAAAGGCAGTCGGCGCACGAGAGCAACGGGGAAGAAGGTGTGCTGGCTCCACGGCAGGATCGGGACGAGCGCCAGCTCGCCCCACGTCTGCATCTCCTGTCGCGGCATTGCGCTGAGGAAGTCGACGCCTTCCGCCTGCAGCGTCACGACAGCCGCTGTGAGAGCGCCCGGCGCATGCCGTGTGTCGGCGTCGGTGAACAAGAAGAGCTCGCCCTGCGCCCTCTGCGCCAGCTGATGACAGGCCCAGTTCTTGCCCATCCAGCCCTCCGGAAGGGGTTCTCCGCCAAACACGCGCAGCCGCGGATCCTCGAGAAGCGGCTCCAGAGCGGAGCGCGTGCCGTCGTCGGACTGGTCGTCGAGCACGAGAACTTCAAACGCCGGGTAGTCCTGCGCCAGGAGCGAGCGCACGCAGTCGGCGATGTGCTCCTCCTCGTTCCGAGCCGGGACGAGAATCGAGACGCGCGGGGTCGTGGCGCGCGTCGCCCCGACGCCCGGCGCCCGTCGTCGCCTTGCGGCGCCGAGGCGCGGGATCCCGACGAGATTGCTGAGCGACAGCAACGCGAGCACGGCAAGAAACACGACGACGCTCGCCTCGTGCGCGGCAAGCGACACTACGCCCCCTTCCGCGCCCTAGGGCCGAATCTCGGCGGCATCTTCAGTTCTCGGCGGTGCGTCCACACGAGGAAGAGCAGACTGCACACGAAGGCGACCACAAGCGGCGCGTCGAGTCGAAGAAGGATGAGCGCAACCACCGTAAGCGCGCCCGCGAAGACAACGGTCCACGCCGACACGGACTGGACGAGCATCAGGCCGGCGAGGAAGAGACCGAAGAACGTCGGCACCACCCACGTCGAGAGCGCGGCCCACACGCCGAACGTGGTCGTGATCGCCTTCCCGCCGCGGCCGCGCAGCCAGGGCGATGTCGCATGACCGAGCGACGGAGCCAGTGCCACCGGCAGCAAGGCCCATCCATGGACGGCCAGCACCCAGAGCGCCAATGCCGGCGCCACCGCCCCCTTGGCCGCGTCGAGCACAAGGGCGGCGACCCCGACTTTCCATCCCGCGGCCTTCCACGCATTGACAGCGCCCGGGTTCCCGTCGCCCACGTCGCGGACGTCTCTCCGTCGCCGCCAGCGCACGAGCCAGACCGAGATGGGCAACGAGCCCAGAGCGTATCCAAGCACAGAGCACCCTACGGTAACCAGCGCTTCCCTCATCGTGGCCTCCCGCCCTTTGCCCTTCTACCCTAGGGGACTCCGAGGCGCGCGACAAGGGGGAGCGCCGAAGAGACCGATACTGGGGGATGCGCGGCCTCACAACGAAGAAACCCCGCCGGAACGGAGCTTCGTGGCTCCCCGTGTTGGACAAGCTGCGAACTCTCGACGGGCTCGATCTGGAGACGATGGCTCTCCTGGCGCAGTAGGCGGTGAGTGATGAACGATCTCTGAACCAGACTGCCCTGCTTGCGGGGCCCGTCCTGACTGAACCCAAAGGATTGGATCGGCCACCCAACTGTGGCGGCGTGTGCTGCGGATCGAGGAGATCTCGGCGCCCGGTGCAACGGCAGACGCAGAGTCCGCGCAAGAAGAGGAGATGTCGATGGTTCAGGTGCTCGAAGAGACCGTTGGAACACCCAACCCTCCGGTCACGTTGACGATCAGGTCGGAAGTGCTTGGCGAGGAGCGCCGCATCTACGTCCAGCTTCCCGTCGGCTACGGTCGATCGAAGCAGGTCTACCCAGTGCTCTTGGTTCTCGACGGGGAGTGGCTGTTCGAGCTTGCTCGATCGCACGTCCAGTTCTACTCGGAGTTCGCCGCGATGGGCGTCGAGACTCCCAGGATGATCGTCGTCGGGATCGAGAACGTCGATCGAGACCGCGACTACGTTCCCACACCGGATCCGGGTCCTGAAGTCCAGTTCTCGACAGCCGGCGAAGCCCGGCGATTCCTCGAGTTCCTGCGCGACGACCTCTTCCCGTTCCTCGAGACGAACTACCGAGCCGCGGCGAACCGAACAGCGGTGGGCTGGTCGTTCGGCGGCTTGTGCGCGTTCTACGCAGCTGTCGCAATGCCCGAGCTCTTCCAGGCGTACCTCTGCATCGGTCCATCGGTCTGGTGGGACGATGACCTCGTTGTGAAGCAGTTCGAGAACGCCACCTTCGAACAGCCCACAAGGATGGTCATCACGCTCGGCTCGGACGAGGAGGGTGGACCGGTCTACGTTTCGACCAAGCGCCTGCTGGCTAACCTCGAGGCCAGCCCCATCGAAGGACTCGCGGTCACACACTT
The DNA here is from genome assembly GCA_041302485.1 of Candidatus Bipolaricaulota bacterium. Classification (GTDB taxonomy): domain Bacteria; phylum Bipolaricaulota; class Bipolaricaulia; order UBA7950; family UBA9294; genus CAIOGO01. Next base: position 165 of record JBFYRA010000116.1, on the reverse strand, counting down.
CGAGTTCGACGGCGTGGGCCATGGTGGTGGAGTCCCACTCGCCTTCAGCCGGGGACTGCGCGCCCTCTTCCCGGGGTATCGCATGCAGGTTGGCGATGACACGACGCTCGAGAGGGTCGAGGCGTATTACAAGACCCTCTCGGAAGCATGGGGATTCGATGTCCG
>JBFYRA010000111.1:0-5545 GCA_041302485.1 Candidatus Bipolaricaulota bacterium | reverse complement strand
CCGATGAGGCGTCGGCGTCGATCTGGGCGTTCAGCATGTACGCCCCCGGATCGAGCTCTTCCGTCTCGAGGCGCGTCGCGACCTGGATCGACTCACCCGGTGCGAGGCCGGGCACGGCGACAACAGATGGGTAGAGTCCGGCCGGGCTGTATCCGTCGAGGCGATCGCAAGGCGACGCGGTTTGCTGGCCGGCCGTCGTCTCAGGAATCGCGCAGTGGCTGAACCGCAGATTGAACGGCTCCGCCGCCGTGTCGCCTTCATTGGTCACGCACAGCGACAGGGTCACGGTGCGTCCGCGTCTCACGGCGCTCGCCGGGTCCGTGAGCAACTGCCCGCATGCCGTGAGGTCAGGGACTTGCGCCGCCTGCAGAGTCACTGCGGTGATGAGGTCGTTGTTGCGCTCGTCGAGTTCGGCGATCTGCCCGGAGGGGTCGACGGCGATCCGGATCTCGTAGACGCCGGGCAGGAACCCGAGCGTCGTCAGCAAGCCGACGAACGGCATCGATACGCCGGCGGCGAGCGTCGCCGCCGCGCACTGCGCGCCGTCAACACACGGGAACGGGATCCATCGCGATGCGCCCTTCGAGCGGAAGAAGAAGCGCACGTCGAATCCCGTCGCCTCTCTGCGGCCGGAATTGACCACTGTCGACGATACGGTCAGCTCGTTCGCTCGCCCGAGTTCGACCGGGGATGACGGGTACAGACCGAGGCTGCGCGGCAGCAACTCGGGGAGCTCGGCCAACGGCGCGAGAATCGACATCGACCGAAGGAGAGCGTTGTTGTCTTCGTCGGTCTCGTGCAGGAGGTCGTGCGGATCGACCACGACGCGGACGTCGTACGCGTCCGGGGAGTCGGAGAAGCCGAGTCGGGCCGCGTTCAGTACCGTGGAAGCCTGAATTTCCCCGAGATAGCCGATCGGGCCGACGCTCTGGATGTCGAGCTGCTTCCCGTTGACGTAGAACGCGACCTGGACAGCCTCAGCGCTGCCGCGCCCGGCATTGACGACCGTCGTGGCAAGTGTGACGTCCTCGTTGAGACGAATCGGCGATCGGTCGAACGTCAAGCTCTTGGGGCGCAGTTCGAGCGCCTGGACGGACATCGTTCCGATCAGCGTGTTGTTACGCTCGTCGCGCTCGGCGACCTCCTCGGCGCTGTCGACGAGGGCACGGATCTCGTATACGCCCGAGGTCAGTCCACCGCTGCAGCCGAGAGAGCCGGAAACGTCGCCGGCGAGCGTTGCGTCGTCACCGCACAACGTGCCGGAGACGACGACCTGACCGGCCTTCGGAAGACCGAACTGGGGAATCGTCGCGAACGCGAGGCCGTTCCGCAGGAGCGTCACGCGGAACGGGCCGGCGATCTCGTCGCCCGTGTTCATCACGGTGACCGCCACCGTCCACGGCGCGGTCTCGTCGCTCGGATCGGTCGGCGTGAAGTCAATCTCGATTGGCTGCAGATCCGGCAGACCGGCGGGGGACTCGATGAGCGTCACCACGACCACGAGTTCATTGTTGAATTCGTCCGTCTCCTGGATCGCATTGCCGGCGTCGACGACGGCGCGAATCTCATAGGTCCCGGGATTCCACTCCATCGTCTCAACTGCGAACGCAAGTTCGAGATCGCGCCCTTGCGCCGGGGGGAGGTACGGGGTCTCGATCACTCCGGGTAGGCGTCCCCACGGAGATCCCTCCCGCAACGGTCGCACGTAGAGGCTGGTCTCGAAGTGCTCGGCCGTGCGGGTCCCCGTGTTGGCCGCGTGGACGACGACGTTCAATTGCGTGCCTCGCGTCACGAGAGACGGCGGATCGAGCACGATCTCCCGAATGGAGAGCTCGGCAAGGTTCCCTGCGCCAAGCAGCGCCGCTCCCACGGAGAGGCCCAACACCAACACCACAACACCCAGTACCGCTCTCCTGGCCATGCCCGCTCCTTCCTCCTTCGCCTCCGTTGTTGAGCCTGCCTCGCCGCGGCTACGGACATCCGCCGCGCGCCGGTTCAACGACGTAGAGGTTCCCGTCGCTCGTCCCTGCGTAGAACAGCTCTCTCAACTCCGATGCTCCTTCTGTCTTGTCAATCCAGGAATCGGTCACCACGTTCGAGCGGACCGTCTTGCCCAAGCCCGCCAGGACCCCCTCGACGAGGAGCGCCTCGCCGCGGTCGCTCAAGACGCGAATCATTCCGCCCGTTTCGGCAAACGTCACTCGTCCGCGAGTTCGATCGACAGCGAGCGGGCCCGCGGCACAGGCGAGGTTCGTTCCTGCCGTCGTCCACAGCATCCGTCCGGTCAGCGACAGGGAGACGATGCGCCCGGCGCCACCCTCGCACACGGCGACGTAGATTGGATCCGCCGCGGTCTCCGGATACACGACGAGGGAGGTGACCGCTCCTCCGGACGCCGACAGGTCGACGTTCCAGTTCCGCAGCATGGCGGTCCCGAGGGACCCGTAGGACGTGCACGGAGCGTAGGCAATGACGCGCCCGGCGACGGTTCCGACGTAGATGCCAGTCGGCCCGAGGGCGAACGTCGCGGCGTCGCTTCCGAAGGTCCCTACAGAACAGGCGACCGCGAGAGTCGAAGTCGACACGGCATACAGCGTCGAGGCGGTCAGCGCGTAGAGAAGGGTTCCGGATGTGTCGATGGCGACGGCGATCACGCGCGCGCCAAGGTTCGGGCCGGGCGCTGTTGCCCCGGACCGCTTGACGACGGCGACGCCGATGTCCGTGCCCACGTAGGCTGTGCCCGCCGCGTCGAGAGCGAGGCACGTCGCCGTCGTCCCGACCTTGGTGACTGCTCCGATTCGAGTTCCCGTGGACAGCGCGAACCGGTGCAGATTCCCGGTCGCTGTCGTTACGTAGACGGTCCGCGTCGCCGTGCCGCGGTCGACGGCGAGCCCGGTGATCTTGGCTGCATCATCGAGCGAGGCGTCGTAGACGAGTGACGGCGGCGTACCGCGCGCGAAGCCGTGCAAGACTCCGTCGTCGGATGCAGCAACGACGATGCCCGACGACGCCTCGGACAAGATCATGCCGATCGCGCCGCGATACGGACCGCCGAGACGTGTCGCGGTCGAGGCAGCCGGCGTCGCGACGTTCAGCGTCATGCTGGCCGTGTTGTTCGATTCGTTCCCCTCCACGATGCGCCCTTCGGAGTCCGCCACGGCGGTGAGGAACAGCGTGGCTGGAGCACTCGTCGGGAGGTCGAAGTGGACGGCCGTCGAGGCTTGGGCGGCCAGCGCGGCGATGTCCTGGACGCCGATCGTGCTCCCGCCGCGGCGCAGTTCGATTCGGAACGGTCCGGCCGCGAGGCCTCCTCGGTTGGTCACGGTGACCTTGGCCGTCGCCGGGCAGCCCGCGCTGATCGCCGCGGCGGACGCCGAAGGCACGCCGAGTTCGACGGAGAGGTCGGGCGCAAAGGATGTGCCCTGGGCGCAATCGACACGCAGCGTCGCGGCGGCCGAGTTGTCGTCCTTGCGGGACTCAGCTACGGCGCCCTCCGAGTCGAGGACGACGTCGAGCGTGTGATCGCCGCAGGTCCACCCGATGGCCCCAAGAGAGACCTGTTGCTGAAGCGTGATCGACTGCGTCGACGCGAGGGCGTCGACGACGCGGCGCGCGAGCGTGACCGGCGCGCTGCCCGAGCGGATCCAGCGCACCTCGACGGCGAACGGGCCGGCAGGCTCCATGCCGCGGTTGGCGATGGTCGCGAGGACGACGAGATTCGTCGCTCCGAGCGAAACGTTCGCCGGCTGGAGCCCGATGGCGTCGACGGCGAGGTTCACGCCGCCTTCGATGCCGCCGGGGACAGGCCTTCCAATCGAAAACGCTAGAGCCATCTCGTTGTTTGCCTCGTCCTGTTCGCGAACTTCGCCATCGGCTGCGTTCGGGGCGGATGGATCGACCCAGACGTGGAGCGTATAGCGACCCTCAGGCCAGCCTCCCGTCCACATCGTGAAGTCCAATGAGTCCACGGCTCCGCGGCCGAGGCCTGTTGCCGTTGTGCACGCACACGCCTGCGCACCATCGGCCACCGCGCTTCCGCCGGAGCAGTCGACGCGTCCTTGGCTCCAAGGTGTCCCGTCGTCGCGGAAGACGGCGAACGCGACGGAGAAACGCCCGGCGTCGATCGTGCCGCCGTTGCGGATGCGTGCCGTCGCGGTGACGACGCGCCCGGCCGGAATCGGCGACGTGGGGTCGAGCGTGACCTCCGAGACGTACAGCTCGGCCAGGCGCTCGACGGGCGGGAGAACCGTGACAGTTGCGCGAATCTCATTGTTGGTCTCGTCGAGTTCAGGGATCCGTTGGTCCGGATCTACCACCACGCGGAGCGCATAGATCCCCGGGACGACGTCCTCGGTCGACAGGCTGCCTTCGACTCGAGTTCTGTCCTCTTCTTCGAGCCCTGGGTCACTCGCGGCGCTGGCACGGTAGGTGAAGGTCGAGAATCGCATGTCGCCGAGGTAGAAGCCGACGCTGAATCCTTCGAGCGTGCGCTCGCCCGTGTTCTCGATCGTCGCGACGATCGAGATCGACTCTCCTTGCCGAATCGACGACGACGAGACTTCGATCCCTACCGGGTGAAGCTCTGTTCCCTGGACAGAGAAGCCGAGCACGATCTCGTTGTTCTCTTCGTCTTGCTCGAGAATGGCGTTGGCTTCGTCGACGACGACGCGGAGTTCGTAGCTTCCCGGAGAGAGGTTGAGCTGGCTCGGACTGGCGTCGATCGTGGCCTCCACCGTGTCCGTATTGGTGTCCTCATCAATCCCCAGGCGGGCGATCGTGCGGGTCGTCAGCGGCTTCCAGACCACGCTTCCGAGGACGCGATACGCGAAGGTGACCGTGATCGACGCGGTTCCGCCGGTGGGGGCGACACCGCCGCCCCGGTTGGCGACGACGACCTCGATGTCGACATCGTCGTCCCAGTTCAGCGGCATGGCGCGGTCGAACGCCGCGGCGATCGGTACGAGGTCAGCGAGTTCGAGCAGCGATGCCTGCACGCTGAGTGCCAGATCGAGCGCGTTGTTCGTCGGGTCCTCGTCCGGAATGCCGTACGCGTCCTCGACCTCGATGTGCAGCGCGTAGGTGGTCGTGCACGCCTCGATTCTCGCGACGTCCGCAACCGTCATGACCGCCATCGAGGAAGCGCCAATCGCGCCATCGCGGGAGCCCGAGATTGTGAGGAGTTGGCGGAGGGGGGAACCCGTCGCGAGGGCCGCCCCGAGGTCGACGCGCGATCCCTGTTCGAGTCCCGCCACTTGCCTTTCGTCAAAAACGATCCACGTATCGGTCGGCAGGGCCGTGACGAGCGCGGCGAGCCCGACGACCTGCGGGCTGCGACTGCCATCGTCCGGCGTGAATGTCCAGCTGTAGAGGCCGCGCGCGTTGGGCGTCTGGCTTGGAGCGACGGACCATCGCTCGCCCGTGCGCTCGTCGACGCAATACACGGGGAACGCGGCAAAGGAGATGTGGAATGGCCCAGCGCTTGCCTGGCCCGTGTTCATCACGCCGGCGGCGATGGTCGCCGTCTCGCCCCAGAAGAGTGGCGGCG
>JBFYRA010000095.1:0-14421 GCA_041302485.1 Candidatus Bipolaricaulota bacterium | reverse complement strand
TGCTCCATCGAGAGCAGGGTCGCAATCGCCTCGACGCCGCCGGCGGCGCCGAGCAGGTGGCCAATCTGCGATTTCGTCGAGCTGATCTTCACCTTCGTCGCAGCGGCACCCAAGGCGCGCTTGATCGCGAGGGTCTCGATGCGGTCATTCGGCTCGGTCGAGGTCCCATGCGCGTTGATGTAGTCGATATCGGACGGAGCGAGCCCGGCCTGAGCTAGCGCGAGCTCGATCGCCCGTCTCGCCCCATCGCCGTCTTCGGACGGCGACGTGATGTGGTGCGCGTCCCCCGTCATCCCGAACCCGGCGATGTCGCCGTAGATCCTCGCGCCTCGGGCCACGGCACGCTCGCGGTCTTCCAGCACGACGAATCCCGCGCCCTCGCCCATGACGAACCCGTCGCGATGGAGATCGAACGGCCGCGACGCCCTCTCGGGCTCGTCATTGCGCCGCGATACCGCCCCGATGCGCGCGAAGCCGGCATAGGTGATCCGCAACAAGACTGCCTCCGCGCCGCCGGCCACGGCGGCATCGGCAAGGCCGGTCGCGATCATGTGCGCAGCCAGGCCGATCGCGTGCGCGCTCGACGCGCACGCGGAGACGACTCCGAAGTTCACGCCGCGGAACCCGAAGTGGATCGAGATCTCGCCCGCCAACGCGTTCGGCATCAGGCTGGTCACGAAGAACGGGCTCACGCGCCGTGGCCCGCGCGCGAGCAGTTCGCGGAAGTTCTCTTCGAAGGTCTGCATTCCGCCGATCCCAGTCCCCGTGATCACGGCCACGCGGTCAGGGTCGAACCCCGCGCTCGCCAGTCCGGCATCAACGATCGCCAGCGACGACCCGGCAAGCGCGAGCTGCGCCGAGCGATCGATCCGCCTCGCCTGCTTGGGGTCGAGGAAGGCAAGCGGGTCGAAGTCGCGAACGGGAGCACCGATCTTGACGTCGATCCCTTCGAGGTCGACTCGATCGTCGACGCGGCAGACGCCGCTTCTGCCCGCGCGCAAGCCGTCCCAGAACGCGTCCCGACCGATGCCGATCGGCGTGATCGGCCCCAGCCCGGTGACCACGACTCGTCTACTCATGGTGTCCCGCCACCTTCTCCAATAGTTCAAGCCGAGCCTGCGCCGCGGCGGCCTCGGCCGGTCCGGACATTGCTTCTGCGACCCGACGACGCGCTGACTCGAGATCGATCTCGTCGCGCGGCACGATGTCAAAGCCCAGGATGACCGCCCGATTCGCCTCCATTGTCAGCGTTCCTCCGAAGCAGGCGAACTCGAGGACGCCCGTCTCGGTTCGGATGCGCAGCGGGCCGGCCGCGAGCTCGGCCAATAGCGGCGCGTGGTGCGCGAGAATCGCGAACTCGCCGCGCGGACTTCGCGCCGTTACCGAGACGGCCTCGCCGTCATAGAACGTTCGATCCGGCGAGCGCAGCTGGCATGTGAACATGTCTCCCTCAATCCGAAGCCGACCCGGGCTCCGCGAGCCCGGCCAGGATGTCACCCGTTCGGCTCGCTCCGATTCGCGTCGCACCGGCGGCAATCATCGCGAGTGCCGTCGCCGTGTCGCGGATGCCCCCGGCCGCCTTCACGCCGATCTCCGGCCCGACGACGCGGCGCAACAGGGCCACGTCGGCGACCGTCGCGCCGGCCGAGCTGAACCCTGTCGACGTCTTCACGTAGTCCGCTCCGGCCGCCACCGCCTCGCGCGCCCCGAGCTCCTTCTCCTCGTCGGTGAGGAGACAGGTCTCGAGGATGACCTTCACCGCCGCGCGCGGCCTCGCCCCGTGAGCGACAGCGCAGACCGCGGCGATATCGGCGCGGAGCTCGACCAGGTCGCGCTCTTTCAGCACACCGACCGGGATGACCATGTCGATCTCCTCTGCGCCTGCCGCGATCGCCTCGCGCGTCTCGAACGCCTTCACGCTCGTCGCCGTCATGCCCTGTGGAAACCCGACGACGACGCACAGGCGAACGGAGCTTCCCGCGAGCGCCTTCTTCGCCGTCGCGGCGTAGCGAAGGTCGACGCATGTCGACGCGACGCCGAACCGGACAGCCTCGGCGCACAACCGCTCGACCGCGCCGCGCGTCGCCGCCGGCCCCAGGAGCGTGTGGTCGATCCTGGCCGCCAACTCCGATCTGTTCATGCGCTCCTCCCGTCCTCCGAGCGTCCGAGGACGCTCGAACGCTCCGCCTTCTCCAGAAGCTGGAAGCACCGCCCGCCTTCGTGGACGAGTCCCACGAGAAGATACCCGGCGGCGAGCAACCGTTCGAACGCCTCGCGCGTGCCCAAACGCCACCGCCGCACTTCCGTAGGGTCCGCATCCCGCAGCCGATGGATGTCCGCCGGAATCTCGATCAAGACGTTCGCCGCGCTCGCGCCCGTGCGGACGTCGACAAGCGTCCTCTGTCCGCCAGGGCCCGGCGTCGTGCGCGTCGCGACAACCATCTCGTGCAGGCCCACGCGAAGGTGGGCGGCCGACCGGCCCTCGTCGATCAAGGCGATCGTCCGCGGCGAGCGCAGCCACCATTCGGCGCGGACTCGATCGGTCGCGATGCCGCAGTGGATCCGATCGCCGAGATCGCCGAACACGTCTCGCTCGTATCCCGTTCCGATCGCTCCGATCCGATTCCAGGCGATGTGCGACTCGCGGCCCGCGAGGGGGTCGACCCAGGCGCGGATCACTTCGATGCCCGCACTCAGGGCAGCGCGCCGCTCGGCAAGTCGCAGGGCGACCCCGATCCCTTGTCCTCTTGCCTCCTCGGCGACCGCGAAGCACAGCGAGAAGAGCGCCTGAAACCCCTCCACCTCCGTCCTCAAGCTCACCGCCGCTGCCGAGAGCTCGCGCGTCACGCGGTCGGCCCGCGCCCCGAGCAGGAGGCCGCCCGCCTCCGAGATCGCCCGAAGCGTCGGCACACCGACCGTCGCAGCGCCCGCCCGCTCGCCCAACACGCGGCGTTGCAGGCGCTCGCATGCGACGAGATCTTCCAGCGACTGCAGTGCCTCAATCTGGGCCATCATGGCGCTCGATGTGCCGCGCGCGTTTGTCGGCATACAGGCGGCGATCGGCTTCTTCGAGGATCGCTTCGAGCGACCACGTCTGGCGCGGCTGACGTGTGTAGATCCCGACGCTGAGTCCCAGCGCGATGTCCGGCACACCCTTTCTCCGCGGGAGAGCCGTTACCTGCTCGCGCAGCCGCGACGCGACGGCCGCGGCTTCCTGCTCCCCAGTCTCCGGCATGAAGATCAGGAACTCGTCGCCGCCGTAGCGAATGACACGGTCGGATTCCCGCACGTACGCGAGGAGGACCCGCGACACTTCCCGCAGGATCTCGTCACCCATCAGGTGGCCGTAGCGATTGTTGACGGCGCGGAAGTTGTCGACATCGACCATCATCACCGTGAACGGACGCGCGTAACGATCGCTCCGCGCAAGCTCCGGCGCGATGATCGAGTTGAAGTAGTGCCGATTGAACAGGCCGGTGAGAGAATCTCGCACCGCCTGCTCGCGCAGCGACGCCTGCGACTCGAGGTTCGCGAGCGCCGTGGCAAGGTGGTTGGCAATGACCTCGAGAACGACTCGATCTTCCTCGTCGAACGACGCCGGCTCCGGGCTTTCCACGTTGAGGACGCCAACAAGCCGCTCGGCGAACAGGAGGGGAACTGCAACCTCGGAACGCACGCCGAGGAGCATCTCGAGGTAGCGTGGATCCGTCGTCACATCGTGGACGACCGCATGCCGCTTGTTTCGCGCCACCCACGACACGATGCCCCTTTCCGCAGGAACCTCCCACCCTTCGACCAGCCCCTGTTCGGCGTACGCGCCGCGCACGCCGGCCGCGAACAGGCGGCCATCCCGCCCGTCAAGGAACACCGACGCGAGCGGGTAGCCGAACTGCTCGACGAGGAAGTCCAGTGTGCCGGCCACGATCTCTGACACCGTCTCGGATTCCGAGATGCGCTGACCGAGCGTGTAGATGCGAGACAAGACCTCCCGGCGGCCCAACGCAGCCAGCGCGACCGACAGCTGGCTCGCCATCGACGAGAGCGCAACGAGATCCTGTTTGCGGAACGCTGCGAGCCGTTGCGACTCGACGTCCATCACGCCGCGCACGCCCTTCCGGCCGAGAATCGGAATCGCCGCCATCGACCGCACAGAGGGCCGAGAGGGGCGGTATCGGGCATCCGTCAGCGCATCGTCGACGACGGCCGGCTCCATGTAGCGCACGGCCCAACGAGCAAGTCCGTCGCCAGTCACGGGAATCCTCACCCCGCGTGCCGGGATCTCGTCATGCGGGAAGGCTCCCCGCAGCGCAACGCCTTCTAGCATGAGCGCATCGCCGTCGCGCAGCCACAGCGCGGCGTAGTCATACGCCAGGTCGTCGCAGATCCGCCGGGCCGTCGCCTCGCAGAGCTCGGCGACCGACTGGATGTGGGCGACCTGGTACCCGAAACGCGACAGCCCATCCAGGCGCTCGTTCTGGTTCCGGAGCTCATCCCACTTCACGGCGCGTTCAATCGCCAGGGCAGCGAAGTTGGCGAGCCGCGCGATTGGCTCGATGGTCTCGAGCGTCGGCGCGCTCTGGTCGGCCGGATCGTCGACCGAGATCGTCCCCACGATCCCGGCCGATCCGCGCAGCGGAATGAACAGCATGTCGTCAGGATGCCAGCCGGCGATGGACACAGTCCCTGTGATTCCCAGCTCGCGTGCCCACGGGGCGCGGTCATGTGGGACGTAGTATGCCGCTCCAAGTCGGTACTCGTCAGAGAACGCCAGCCGCCGCTTCTCCGGCGTAAGCGTGGGCCGTCCTGCCAGCGCCGCCTCGTCCTCGCGCGAGAGTCCCGAACAGAGGATTCTCGTCACCGCCCCGTCGATCGGGTCGCTCGCTGCGAGATCGTAGAGCGCGAGGACCGCCCGGCGGAAGCCGCTGTACTCCGTAATCGTGTCCAAGACGAGCTGCAGGATCCGGTGGACATCCTGCTCGCCGAGGATGACCCCGCCGAGTTCGAGGACGATCCGGTGCAGGCGCGCCAGACGCGCCTCGCCCGTCACGTTGCGCATCGTCCCTTCCACGCGCGCCCCGCGCGGCGTGTCCACGAGCTGTGAGACGACCTCCACCTCACGCTCGTCTCCGTCCTTGGCTACGAAGCGGTATGTCGATGGTCTCGCGGATACGACGCCACGGAATCGCTCGCTGAGAGTGCGCAGCAGTCGCTCTGCGTCCTGCGAACAGACGAGCTTTCGAAGGTCCATCGACAAGAGCTCTTCCTTGCTGTACTTCGACATTTCGACCAGGTAGTCGTTCGCGTACGTCAGGCGCCCGGCCTCGATCTCGAAGACTCCCACTTGCGCAACATCGAGCAGCTGTCGCGCGCTCTCTCTCTCCGCCCGCTCGGCCTCGTCCCGGCCCGCCATCGCGGCGCGGACCGCCGCCACGAGTCCGGCTTCGCCGTCGGGCAACGGAAGGAACCCCAGGCGTTGCGCGCCGGACTCGGATCCGGCGCCGTCGAGCAACTTGAGCATGCTCGTCTCGCCGCTGTCGTGGACAAGGAAGTCGGCAATTCGGTCCGACGTGCTGGCCAGCAGAACGATGAGATCGGCCGGCTCGCCCCGATCGTTGCAGTCCGACGAAACGACCACACGGTATCCGGCGCCCGCGAGGACCCGCGCGACTTCGCGTCGTCGCGCCGCGTCGTTTCCCACGAGCCGGATCGAGCCCGCCGATTCCGCCATGCCCTAGTTCGCTCCAGTCAGTTCACGGATCTGCGCATCGCTCCTCGTCCACCCCGGCCTCACCGAGACGAGGATCTCGAGGAACACGTGCCTGCCGAGGAATCTCTCGATGTCGAGGCGCGCGCGCCGCCCGATCTCGCGCACGCGAGTCGCCCGCCGGCCGATGAGGATGCCCTTCTGGGAGTTCCGGTCGACGATGATCTCCGCTTGGATTTCGATCAGACCGTCCTCGCGTTCGCGCAGCCACTTCACGACGACCGCCAGCGCGTAGGGCACTTCCTCGTACGTCACCTCCATAACGTTCTCTCGGATGATCTCCTCGATCAGGAATTCCTCCGTCCGGTCGCAGCGCGTCTCCGTCGGGAACAACTGTGGAGACTCGGGAAGGTGCGACACGATGGTGGCCAGCGCCTCGTCGAGGTTCTCGCCGCTCGCCGCCGACACCGGCACGACCTCGGCCACCTCGGGGAGAGCGGCGTAAGCGAGCAGTGTCTCTTCGAGATCTCCGCCCCGCGCGCGGTCGATCTTGTTGACGAACAGAAGGATCGGCCGCTCGGTTCGAGCCAGCCGAGACAGCGCGGCGCTGTCTTCTTCGCGCACGGACCGCCAAGGTTCGATCATGTAGACGATGACATCCAGATCCCTCAGGCTGCGCGACGCCACGCGCACGAGGTGGCGCCCCAGCCGATTCCGAGGCTTGTGGAGGCCCGGGGTGTCGACGAAGACGATCTGGTAGCTGTCGGTGGTCTTGACACAGCGGATGCTGTTGCGCGTTGATTGCGGCTTCGCCGAGGTGATGAGGAGTTTCTCCTTCATCACGGCGTTCAAGAGCGTCGACTTCCCGACGTTCGTCGGTCCGAGAACGCCGACGAATCCGCAGCGGAAGTTTTGCCCTTCGTTTTCCATACACTACCCTCTAACAACGGAATCCGTGAGAGATCTCACCGGCGACGCCACCACTCTGTGAGACAAGTATACGCGACCAGGACTGCATGGCAAAGCATCGCTGCCCCATCTATACTGGCGATCGATCCCAATGATTGCGCTCGTGAAGAACATCCGCCAACTCGTGACTCCTCTCGGAACAGAACCCCGGGCGGGGCCGGAGATGGACGAGATCGCCATTCGCGAGGGCGTGCGCCTGGTCTTGCGCGACGACCGAATCCTCGCCGTGGAGCCGGACGGTCCGGATCCGCGAGCAGACCGAGTGATCGACGCCGCAGGCGGAGTCGTCGTCCCCGGGCTTGTGGACCCGTGCGTCACGGCGGGTCGCCACCCGCACGCGTACGGCGCCGGCGGCCCCGACGCCGAGCTCGTGCGGCTTCGCGCCGGGATCGAAGCCCTCCTGCGTCAGGGAACGACGAGCGCCGAGATCCGTGCCGCGGCCGACGCGGCGGACGGTCTCGAAGAGACGCTGGCCGACCTCCAGCGCTTGTCTCATCGCGTCGCGTTGCGAAGAAGCTCCGCCTTCCTCGGCGCTCCCTGCTCGGGCGCCACCTCCCGAGCCGGCGACCGCATCTCGACGCTCATCGGGGAGCTCATCCCGTCAGTCAGCCGCCGACACCTAGCAGCAACGTGCGTCGCCCTCTGCGGCGAGGGCGGATACAACCGCAAGGAGGCGAGGGCCGTGCTCCGCGCCGCCCGCGGCGCCGGCCTCCGGCTGAGGATCCAGGCGTCAGGCAGCGACGCGGACGCCCTTCTCGCTGCCACCGACGTTCCCGTCGAGACGATCGACCACCTCGAGGGGATGCCGCTCGGCGCGCGCGGCCTCGCCGCGCTGCGAAAGGCGGGTACGATGCCGATTCTCCTTCCCGGCGCGAGAGTCATGCGCCGAGAGGCTCCGACATCGGCGCGTCCGCTCCTGCAGGCAGGCCTTCCCATCGCGCTCGGCTCCGCCGCCGACATCGTCGCCGGCGGCGTCTTCTCTCTGTGGACCGGAGTCTCCCTCGCCGTGCGCGACCTCGACCTTCGCTTCAACGAGGCCCTCGTCGCGGCAACGCTCAACGCCGCCGTCGCGCTCGGCTCCGCACACGAAGTCGGCACGCTCGAGCCGGGGAAGTTCGCCGACTTCGCGATTCTCGACATCGACGACGTCCGGCGCATCCCCGACTTCGTCGTCGGGTTGCCGATTCGAGCCGTCTTCGTCGGCGGTCGGGAGGCTGTCGGATGAGGATTGCGCGCATCCTCGCGTACGCGAAGCTGAACCTGTCGCTCGCCGTCCTCGGCAGCCGCTCGGACGGCTATCACGACATCGACTCCATTGTCCAGACCGTCGACCTTGCCGACACGATCGAGCTGCGCGTCCGGCAAGGCTGCGACATCGTCGTCGAGAACTCGCTCCAAGGCATCCAAGGGCCGGATCTCACCGAGCGCGCTGCAGCCGCGCTCCTGCGTGCCAAGGCCGCCAGGTGCCGAGTCGAGATCCACATCGTCAAGCACATCCCGGCCGGCGCCGGACTTGGCGGCGGCTCGTCCGACGCCGCCGCCGTGCTGCTGGCGCTCGATCGCCTCACCCCGCCTTCCGTCTCGGCCGCGGAACTGAGCCGGATCGCCGCGTCGATCGGCTCCGATGTCCCCTTGTTCCTCGTCGGCGGCTGCGTCCGCGTCACGGGACGGGGCGACGTCGTGGCGCGTCTCGCGGAGTCGCGCCGAGAGCATTTCGTGATCGCGGCCCCGGCGATACATTGTCCGACCGCAGACGTCTACCGCGCCTGGACAGCGCAGCCGCCCCGGGATGCGGCAGAACCCCTCGGGCGCAACGACCTCTACGCCGCCGCGGTCTCGCTCCACCCCGAGATCGTAGCGCTTGGCAATGCCGTGGCGAGCTCGGCCGCGCTGTTTGGCGGGATGAGCGGAAGCGGCTCGGCGTTCTACGCTGCGTTTGGCGATCGGACCAGCGCATCGGCCGCGGCGGAGAAGCTGCACGACGAACTCCCCGCGTGCGTCGTGCATGTCTGCCGCGCAACGGACACGGGCTCGAGAGAGATGGAAGGGAGCGGCACATGAAGATCGCGATCGACGGACCGGCGGCCTCGGGCAAGTCCTCCGTGGGGCGCGCACTCGCGCGTCAGTTCGGCTGCCGCTTCGTCGAGACCGGAAACATGTACCGCGCTGTCGCGCTCGGCGTCCTCCGCGGCCTCGCGCTCGAGGACATGATCATCGATGTCACGTCCGACGAGCGCTTGATGCTCAACGGCGAGGACGTCACCGACCGCCTCCACACAGCCGAGCTCGATCAGATGTCGTCGAAGGTTGCGGTAGATCCTCAAGTGCGCGCCAAGCTCGTGGCGCTGCAGCGCAAGCTCGCCGAGCGCTCCGATGTGGTGATGGAGGGGCGCGACATCGGTACGGTGGTCCTTCCCGACGCGGACGTGAAGATCTTCCTGCGCGCCGGCGCCGACGTCCGCGCCTGTCGCCGCGCCGTCGAGCGCGGCGACCGCGACCCAGTAGCCACGCTGCGCGAGCTTCGCGCCCGCGACGAGCGCGACTCCACGCGGGCCGTCGCGCCCTTGAACCCCGCGTCCGATGCCTCTATAATCGACACCGATCAAAAGACCCTACCGCAGGTCATTTCCGCTGCGACGAATCTGGTCAAGGAGCATCTGGACAAGCGTTGGCACGACGTCTAGCGACCGCCCTCAAGAACGGCTTCTACGGCTTGTGCGTGTTCGTGTCGCGGTGTCTCCTCGCTGTCTTCTTCAGGCTCCGCGTTCGCGGCCGCGAGAATGTCCAGCCGGACGGGCACTATGTCGCCGTCGCGCGCCATCGCAGCTACTGGGACATCCTCGTCGTCGCCGCGGCGCTCGGCGTGCGCAATCGGATCCACTTCATCGCCCGCAAGGGCCTCATGAAGGCGATTCCGATCGTACAGCCGCTGATTCGCGCCTACTCGACGATCATCGATCGCGAGCACTTCGGCGTCGCGGACTTCCGAAAGATGCTCGACGCAGTGCGGCGCGAGAGGCTCGTGTTCATCTTCCCCGAGGGAACCACGCGCCACCGAGTTGACGCCAAGGGCGGCGCAGTGTACTTTGCATCGGCAGCCGGTAAGCGCATCCTTCCGATCAACATCCAGGCGGTCGGACCCTACCCGCCGAAATACCCATTCCGCTTCCCGCGGATCACGGTTTCCATCGGGAAGCCGCTCGATCCAGCGGAACTCGGTACCGGCGCGGAAGGCACGCGCTCCGATAAGTTGCGCGACATGAGCGAAGAGCTGATGGCGCGCGTAGACAGCGTGTAGACGTCGGTCGCAGCGGACCGGACGTGAGAACGGGCCGTCGAGCGCAAGCTCGGACGGGAAGCGCAGGTTGGATCTGGCAGTGGAGAATGGAACAGAAGATTAAAATGGAGGACGCTTTCTCTGAAAGCGACGTCAAGACGTACAGTCGCGGAGACACGATCTCCGGGACCGTCGTCCAGGTTGGGGATTCCGAGATTCTCGTCGACATTGGGTACAAGTCGGAGGGAATCCTCCCCGTGTCCGAGCTCTCTCCTTTCCGCCCCGGCGGGAAGATCGACGAGGGCGAGCAGATCGAAGTGCTCGTGACCTACATCGACGAGGAGAAGGGCACGGTCTACGCGTCCGAGAAGCAGGCGGAGTACGAGAAGCGGATCGACGGCCTCGAAGCGGCGTACAAAGAGGGACACATCGTCGAAGGAGAGATCACGGGCGAGGTCAAGGGGGCCGGCTATCACGTCAACCTTGACGGCATCCGCGCTTTCCTTCCCGGATCGCATCTCGGCAGCGACCTGCCGAGCAGCATCGAGGAGCTTCGCGGGAAGAGGATCGCATTCCGCATTCTCGAGCTGTCTCGCCGCGACAAGAACCTGGTCGTATCGCACAAGGAATACATCAAGGAGCGCGAGCGCTCGAAGCGCAAAGCGTTGTTTGATTCCTTGCAGCCGGAACAAGAGATCGACGGCGTCGTCCGCAGTGTCGTCGACTTCGGGCTGTTCGTCGATATCGGCGGCTTCGAAGGGCTCGTGCATCGGTCGGAGATCGCGTGGAAGGATCTCCCCGTTCCGCCTTCCGAGTACAAGGTCGGGACCCACGTCAAGGTCAGGGTCATCGACTTCGACCGCGAGAAGGGCAAGGTCTCTCTCTCGATCAAGCGTCTGCGGCCGAATCCGTGGGCCGGGATTGCTGAGCGCTTCCCTTCGGGCAAGCAGGTCGAGGGCAAGGTCGTCAGCGTGACCGACTTCGGCGCGTTCGTCGAACTCGAGCAGGATGTGGAAGGGCTTATTCACATCTCCGAGCTCTCGTGGGGGCATCCCGAGAATCCCAAAGACGTCGTGAAGGAAGGCGACGTCGTGCCCGTCATCATCCTCAGCTGCGATGAGGACGCGCGCCGGATCAGTCTGTCGCTTCGGCGAACGCAGAAGGATCCGTGGGAGAATGTCGAGACGAAGTACGCCCGAGGTCAAGTCGCATCGGGAGTGGTCACCAAGATCACCGACTTCGGCGGCTTCGTCAAGCTCGAGGAAGGCGTTGAGGGTCTAGTGCACGTCTCCGAGATCGACTGGGGACATGTCAACCATCCGCGCGACGTCCTGAAGGAAGGCGACGCCGTTCAGGTCAAGATTCTCAGTGCCGATCCGCGCGAGCGCCGCATTTCGCTCTCGATCCGCGAGCTGAAGGACAACCCCTGGCGCCGCTTCGTCGACAAGTTCTCGATCGACGACGTCGTGGAGGGTGAGATCACCGAGATCAAGGAGTTCGGCGCGTTCATGAAGATCACGGACGAGGTCGACGGACTCATCCACGTCTCGGAGATCTCGAACGAGCGGATCGCGACGCCTGCCGACGTCCTCGCCGTTGGACAGAAGGTCCAAGCGAAGATCATCGGGATCAACGAGGAGAAGCACCAGGTCCGTCTCAGCATGCGCAACGTCTTCGGTCCGCCCGAAGTTCCCGCCGCTCCCAGCGAGGACGAGGACCGTTCCGGACGCGGAAAGCGACGGCGCGCCCCCAGCAGCGGCGGCAAGGAGCGCCCAGCGAGAGCGAAGGAGAAGGTGGACCGACGCTTCCTCGACGAGGGCGGCCACGAGTCGCTCAGCATGCGGGATCTCTTGGGTAGGACCGGGTTTGACGACGAGGCTCAGTAGACGCGGGTTGCAAGGAGGCACGTAAGAGATGAACAAGGGCGAATTCATCGATCGGCTGGCGGAGAAATCGAACCTCACGAAGAAAGAAGCACGGAAGCTGCTTGACAATGTGCTCGATCTCGTTCAGGACGCGCTCCTGACCGGCGACGAGGTCAAGCTGGTGGGGTTCGGGAAGTTCGCCGTGCGGGCGCGGAAAGCTTCGAGCCGCATCAACCCGCAGACCAAGCGGCCGATTCAGGTGGAAGCGAAGGTCGTCCCGCTGTTCAAGCCGGGGAAGGAGCTCAAGCGCCGCATCGAGAAGTCACTCAAGGCGGCGCCGAAAGGCGTGACGAGGAAGTAGCTCCAACCCGTTTCTGAGAGGAGTTTCTTGAGGGGCGCCGGCATGCCCGGTGCCCCTCTCTGTTTCCTGAACCCCAGCCTCTCACCGCGGAGGACGCAGAGGAGCACGGAGTGTGCAGGGAATCAAGTCCAGTGGATGCAGATCACGCCAAGAGCGGAGAGACCACGCGGGGGCGAGTAGCGGAATCGAATGTCAACCGCGCAACGTCGCAGCACGCCCGCGGCGCCGGGGCCGCGGGAGCTGCGACGTTGTCGTGCCGGGCCCGGAACAGGCGCGTCGGACTCGGACGAACGTGTCGGGTCTCGGACGTCGGAGGCCCCTCCCGGCATCACGCAACGCCGGGAGGCTTGCTCGCGACGCTACACGGAGTCCGCGGCCGCATTCATCGCGTCGTTCGCCGTGGCCGACGCCCGTCCCCCCGCGACGTTCCATCGAACCGTGTGCGGATGTAGCGTCGGAGCTTGCCTCCGACGTTTCGGGCATCGATGACGTCCAACGCGACGTTGGGAACCCTGCCCTACCCGCACCGAATCACGCGCAGCCGTTCCGCGGCGACGATCTCCGCGAGCTCTTCGACGGCATTCTCGATCGTGCCGTTGATCACAAGGTAGTCGAACGTTGGCAAGGTCTCGGTTTCGCGCCCGGCGACGCGCAACCGCTCGGCAATCTCCGACTCCGACTCCGAACCGCGCGCGCGCAGCCGCTCTCCGAGCAATCCCAGCGACGGCGGTGCAAAGAACACAAACACAAGCGCGATGCCCGGGATCCCCGAGGCCCGAAGCGCGCACGCCCCCTGCGTGTCGATGTTCAAGACCACGTCTCGCCCCGTCGCAGCGAGGCGCGCAAGCTCGCCCTTCGACGTCCCGTACTGGTCGCCGAGGTACACGACATGCTCGACGAACTCGCCCGCTGCGACCATCGCATCGAACACGCTCCGCGTCACGAAATGGTAGTCGACGCCGTCCTTCTCTCCGGGCCTCGGCGAGCGCGTCGTGTGCGACACGGAGTAGACAAGACTCGCGTCGCGCGCGAGGAGGTGGTTGATCGCCGTGTTCTTGCCCGCCCCCGACGGGCCGGCGACGATGAACGCAAGGCCGCTTCCCGCGCCCCGACGGCGCTGTGCGAAGTCGCTACTCGACATTCTGTACCTGCTCCTTGAGCTGCTCGATCGCCACCTTCATCCCGACCGTGATCCCGGCCACGGCGCCGTCGCGCACCTTCGAACCCAGCGTGTTCGCCTCGCGCAGCAATTCCTGGCTCAGAAAGTCGAGCTCCTTGCCCGCCGCCTTGCCACCACGCAGCACATCGCGTGCCCGGCCAATGTGACCTCTGAGGCGAACGAGTTCCTCCTGGACGTCGAACCGGTCAACGCAGAGGACGATCTCCGCCTCCAAACGCTCCGGCTCGACGCGCAGGCTCAGTTCGTCGATGCGGCCTCGAAGCTTCGTCCGCAACTCCTCCTGGATCTCGGGGAGACGGGTCTCCGCCGCGCCGGCCTTCTCTTCGACGACATCGAGCAGGCGACTGATCTCGACCTCCAGCACACGGCCTTCCTCGCCCCGCGTCGCCTCGACGCCGCGGACCGCGGCCTCGAGCGCCTTCTCGACCGCCGGCCAGAGGAGTTCCTCGTCTTCCTGCGGCGTCTGCAGTCCGCCGGCCCGGATCAAGTCGGACAGCGTCGGCGGCTCCGCCATCCCGAACTCGGCTCGCGCCCCTTCGAGAGCCCGAACCACGCGACGGGCCACGTCGCGGTCAAAGCCAGCCCCCCCGTTCGTCTCGGTCTCTTCGACAAGCGTGAGCCAGACGCCGACATCGCCGCGGTGGAACGCGCCGCGGACCCTCTCCTCGATCTGCGACTGGAGCCAAGGGCGATCGGCCAGCGAGCGGATGCGGACCGAAAGGAAGCGATGATTCACCGATCGCAGCGTCGCCTCGGCGTGCCAACCGTCGACCGCCGCCGCGCCGTGCCCGAACCCCGTCATGCTCCGAATCATGCATTCTCCTTCTCGAACAGCGCCGCGGCGTAGCCGACGACCGCCGATCGATCGCCCGTGACGTCGCCCGACGTCGCGTACTCGACGAGCCTCGACCTCGTCAGTCCGAGATCGCGTGCCAAGAGCAACAGAGCGCAGATGGCTCCGGCGCCGCAGATCGTGAGACCGCGCTCGATCGCCACTCGGTAGAAACCCTCCGCGTCGCCAGCGAGGATGAGATCGAGCGCCGCCCGATCCAGTCCGCGGGCGAC
>JBFYRA010000091.1:0-3445 GCA_041302485.1 Candidatus Bipolaricaulota bacterium | reverse complement strand
CAAGCCACAACTCAAGCGAGTCGCCGCGCCGTCGGGGGCCGTGCTGGCCCTCTTTCGCGGTGGCGATCGCTCGATGATCTGCGCTCGCGGAGCGAACGAGGCGCTGGATGAAGACGCCGTCCACTCGGCCCTCTTTGTTGGCCTCGATCACCTTCACATCTCGGGGTACGCCTTCCTGTCGGAGAGCCAGGCGCGTGCCGCGCGGCGAGCCATCTCGCTCGCTCGCGACGCCGGGATCCCTGTGTCGGTCAACGCGCCTCCGGCGAGCCTGATCGAAGCATTCGGCGTCGAAGAGCTCCGCGACGAGGTGCGCGAGGTCGCGTTTCTCATCCTCAATCGCGATGAGGGGCGGCTTCTCGCCGCGCGCACCACAGATGAGGACATCGTCGATGCGCTGGCCGCCATCCACTTCGCGGGCGCACTCACGCTCGGAGGCGACGGCGCGCTCGCCTGGCGCGGCGCAGAGCGGAGTCTCACGGGCCCGCCGTCGCGACTCGATGTCGATCCGACGGGAGCCGGAGACGCCTACGCCGCCTCGTTCGTCGTGCGCCTGAGCGCCGGCGATTCGCTCGACGTCGCGAATCGTGCCGCATGCGCCGTGGCCCATGCGCACCTTGCCTCGCGCGCGGGCGGCGCGTCCCCTTCTTGATTCGCAAAGACGCGCGCACTACCGTAGAGGCGAGTTCCTGCACCAGCCTAGAGGAGGAGTCTCATGAGTGACCAGACCGGAATCTTCATCGCCATTCTGATCGGCGCCGTCGTGATCATCGGCCTTCTCCTGCTTGTCGTTCCGGAGCCGGCGGAGCGAGCCGTGGTCGCCACAGAGCGGCTCGACGTCGCCGTGCTGGCGTTCCGCAACAGCTCGAGCTGGCGCGGCGCGGAAGAAACGCTGCGCGGCAGGGTCGAATCGCGACTCGTCAGCGAGTCGGGCATCAACGTGTTCTCTCGCGCACAGCTCGATGCCCTCTTGATCGAACGCGCCCTCGGCACGAGCGGGATCATCGACCCCGCCACCGCGGTCGAGATCGGGACGCTGACCGGAGTCAGCAAGCTCGTGACGGGCACGGTCTACGCCGTGGACACACTATCCGAGCCGGCAACTCTGTGCGTGAAGTGGGACGGCGGGAACTGCGTCGAGGAAGTGCCGGCCGCCAAGTATTCCGTGCGCGTCATGTCCCAGGTCGAAGTCATCGACGCGCGCACCGGACGCATCGAGCAGTCGACCGACACGAGCGGCTCGGCCAACGCGACGGTGCGTCAGGACGCCCGATTCGGAGGGTACGACTCGCTCATCGCATCCGCCGCCGACAGCATCGCGGGCCAGGTCGCAGACCGACTGACGTCGACCTACACGCGCGAGCTGCGCTACGGCCTGTACGAGAGCGTCAAGACCAAAGGCAGCGGCTACATCGGCAAGGGGGAGACGCATCGCTTCTCGACGAGCGACGACGTTCAGCTCGTGGTTCACTTCACCCGCGTGCGCGATGGAGACCTATTCGACGTCCAGTGGATCGACCCCTCGGGCGCCATCGTCGACCGGACCGAGGACGTCGTCACGGATGGCGAGTGGCAGCTCTACACCTGGGATCTCGCGGGGCGTGCCCCGGGACGCTACCACGTGCAGGGCTGGATCTCCGGCACGCAGGCGTTCGACGCTCCGTTCACGGTCGGGCAGTAGACTGTCGCTCCCTTGGCGACGGCCACAGGCCGACGACAGCGGAGGTCGGGCTGGCGCAGTGCGAGGAACCATGCGAAGCTACAGAGAGGAACTGTGGTTTGAGATTCCGCGTCGCCGGGGCTTCGTCAACATCACCCGTCGAGTCGCGGAGGCCGTCGAGGCGAGTGGAATCCGCGAGGGCCTGTGCCTTGTGAACTCGATGCACATCACGTCGAGCGTGTTCGTGAATGACGATGAGTCTGGCCTGCACAAAGACTTCGATCGCTGGCTCGAGGAGCTTGCGCCGCACGAGCCGACGGACGCGTACGCGCACAACCTGACGGGTGAGGACAACGCCGACGCACATCTCAAGCGGCAGATCATGGGCCGCGAAGTCGTCATCGCCGTGACCGCCGGCCGACTCGACCTCGGTACCTGGGAGCAAGTCTTCTACGGCGAATTCGACGGAAAGCGCCGAAAGAGGGTGCTCGTCAAGATCATCGGCGAATAGGCGAGCGCGACCCACGCCCCTTCGTCGCGCTTGCCACTTCGACCAAGGCGCCGGAAGCGAGTGCTCGTCAAGATCATCGGCGAATAGGCGAGCGCGACCCACCCGCTTCGTCGCGCTTGCCACCTCGACCAAGGCGCCGGAAGCGAGTGCTCGTCAAGATCATCGGCGAATAGGCGAGCGCGACCCACGCCCCTTCGTCGCGCTTGCCATTTCGACGGCCGACGAAGGAAGACAGTCTTGGTCAAGGTCATCGGGGAGCGAGGACGCAATCTGGCAGCCCCTAAGGCGCTACCTCCGGACCGGTGCTGCATTCGGGAGTCCCCTCCTGGCGCACCTGGTGTCGCCGCAGCGGGAACAGCCATGTGCAGGCCATCGATGCGAGTCTTGCGAGTGTGGCTCAGTCGAGGGTTTGGCGCTTCGCCTTGGCCAAGGGCAAAGACCAATCAGGAGATCGGACGCGCAACTCCCGAGGCTAGGCTTCGTGGGCGCTCCTGGGGCCGGGATTGACGAGCTACTACCCCTTTCTCTCGTCTCTTCTCGTCTCTCGGCCCTCTCTCTCCAGGCCGGCGATTCTCTTCTCTTCCTTCTCGATCGCGCTCTTCTCGTCTCGTCTCGCGTTCTTCCTCGCGTCTGCCGCCAGCTCTTCCCTCTTGGCTTCCCTCTTGGCTTCCCGCCTCTCTCTTCTGCCGAGACCCTTCTGGGCTGTCTCTTTGGCTCTTCGTCCCGCCTTCTCCCTGTCCTCGAGTCTGCCCTCTTCCCTTTCCGCCGATCTCTTTTCCCCCAGCCTCTCTTCGCGACGTGCGTCTTCACGGGTGGTAATCAGGATCTCGCTGTAGAACTGGGAGGAAATCCTAAGGATGTCTCCTGCCCTGTCGCGCAGAACGCGTTGTTGCTCGTTTCTCCTCTCGAGGGACTCGGCGAGGCCGCCGCGCCCTTCCCTCAGCGCGGTCTCCTTCTCCTTTTCCGTCGCCTGGATAGCCCTCGCTGCAAGCTGTCGGACGATCTCTACGTACTTGACGCTCTCCGCCGGGTTCTGAGCTCCCTCGAAGATGGCCTTGTCAAGAGGCGGCCGGAAGTCCCCGCTTCTTTCCGCCTCCGCGGCGAGGATGTCGAAGTCCTTCTTCGAGATAACCTCCAACGGACTGAAATACAGGCGGGTGCTAAGACACGCGTAGAGCGCCGCATCCGTCCCGCACAGCTCTTGAAGCAAAGTCCGCTCGCGCTGTCCTTGTGCATCGCTCCCCATAGCTGGACCTCCTAGTAACTCGCGGCGCCTT
>JBFYRA010000086.1:0-7323 GCA_041302485.1 Candidatus Bipolaricaulota bacterium | reverse complement strand
GAGCCACATCCAGCAGTGCGTAGCTGGAACCATCTCGCCGCCGGGAGGGACATTCACGATCGCGTCGCTGACGTGGCCGTGCGGTAGCGTGCTCGAGATCCGCAACCTCGTCGTGTCTTGGGAGGCGAGCACCGCCTCCTGTGCTGACGCGCCGGGGTGTGCAAGTCGGCAGGCAAAGTGCTCAGCGCCGAGTCTTGGGTCGATCGTCGTATCGACGCCGCTTGTCGTCGACTTCGCGTCGAATGCTCCCAAGTGCCTTGGCGATCCCATTGCCTTCTCAAGCGACGTGAGCGGCGGCAAGACGCCGTACTCCTATTCCTGGACTTTTGGCGATGGGGTCGGGACGAGCACACTTGCCAGCCCCTCGTATACCTACGCAGCTCCCGGCACCTACACGGTGACGCTCACCGTAGCCGACAGCGACGGCAGCGTAGACAGCCATTCGTACGGCGTGACCGTCTACGCTCCGCCCGTGACGTCCGAGACCCACATCGATGTCGCCTGCTTCGGCGGTGCGAGCGGCTCCATCGACCTCACAGTCTCGAGCGGGACGGCGCCGTATTCGTACCTCTGGTCGAACGGAGCGATAACGCAGGACCTCACAGAGCTTGCGGCGGGAACGTACTCGGCGACCGTCACCGATGCGAACGGCTGCACGGCGGCGAGGTCGGTCACGATCGCACAGCCAACGGCGTTGCTTTCACTGACGGCGACGCACGTCGACGTCGCCTGCTATGGCGGCGCGACGGGCTCCATCGACCTGACGGTGACGGGCGGGACGGCGCCGTACACGTACCTCTGGTCGAATGGGGCGACGACGCAGGACGTTACAGGTGTGGCGGCGGGAACGTACTCGGTGACCGTCACCGATGCGAGCGGCTGTACGGCGGCGAGATCGGTGACGATCACCCAGTCGGCGGCAGCACTGAGTGCCTCGCTGACGTCCCTCGACGTCGCCTGCCACGGGGGGGCAACGGGTGCCATCGATCTCACCTTGACAGGCGGCACTCTGCCCTACTCGTACCTCTGGTCGAATGGGGCGACGACGCAAGACCTGGTGGCAATCTCCGCCGGAAGCTATAGCGTGACGGTCACGGACGCGAAGGGCTGCACGGTGGTGAGCGCGGTGACGATCACGGAGCCCGCGGCACCGCTCTTGCTGACGGTGGCCCACGTCGACGTCGCATGCTACGGCGTCGCGACAGGCTCCATTGACCTGATGGTGGCGGGCGGTACGGCGCCGTACACATACCTCTGGTCAAACGGCGCGACGACGCAGGCTCTGTCAGACCTCATCGCGGAGAGCTACTCGGTCACCGTGACCGACGCTCACGGATGTGTGGCAGCCGGGTCGGTGAAGATCGACCAGCCCGCCGCGCCCTTGACCCTTGCCGCCACGCACGTCGACGTTCTCTGCTACGGCGCCGCCACGGGAGCGATCGACCTGACGGTCTCAGGCGGGACGCCCCCGTACACGGTTGTCTGGTCGAACGGGGCGGCGACGCAGGACCTGTCTGGGCTCACGTTCGGAACGTACTCGGTCACGGTCAGCGACGCGCACGGCTGCACGGCGGCGAAGTCGGTGCAGATCACACAGCCACCCTCTGCGCTTGCCCTGTCAGACACTCACACCAACGTCGGCTGCTACGGGGACGCGACAGGATCGATAGACCTGGCGGCCGCGGGCGGGACACCCCCCTACGCGTACCTTTGGTCGAACGGGGCGACGAGCCAGGATATCGCGGGCCTGGCGGCTGGGACGTACTCCGTGACGGCGACCGACGCAAACGGCTGTAGTGCAGTTCGCTCCGTGTCGATTGGGCAGCCGAGCGCCGCGCTGTACCTTGCGACGGTTGTCACGGATGTCGCCTGTTACGGCGGAGCCACAGGAGCGGTCAACCTCAGCGTGAGCGGGGGAACGGCGCCGTTCACCTACGCCTGGTCGACGGGCCAGACGACGCAAGACCGGAACAGCATCCAGGCAGGCTCCTACTCGGTAACGGTCACGGACGCCAACGGCTGTGTCGCCTCGATCTCGGCCACCGTCGCGGAGCCGGCGTCGCCGCTTGTCGCCAGCGCCGATCCCGTAGCCCCGCTGGTCGTCGGAGACCCTCTGACGTTAGCGGGCGGGCCGAATGGCATGGCCAGCTACTCGTGGAGCGGACCGAGTGGATTCGCCTCCTCTCTTCAGAACCCGATCGTCTCCGGAAGCGCGACGCTGGCGATGGCCGGCGTGTACGTGCTGACGGTGATGGACGCGGGTGGATGTGTCGCGCAGGCGTCGACGGAGGTCACGATCTCCGCGCCGCCGCCCTGCGCAGTGACGCTGTCTCACACCCATGTCGATGTCACCTGTTACGGCGCTGCCACGGGGTCTGTGGATCTGTCGGTGGTCGGCGGTACACCTCCCTACTCGTTCAGTTGGGCGAGCGGTGCGGCGACCGAGGATCTCGCCGGACTACCGGCGGGGACATACACCGTGACGGTGACCGACTCGGCGGCCTGCTCGGCGCAGCTCGCGGCGTCGATCTCCCAGCCCTTAGCTCCGCTGGCCGTGCAGGCAGGCGAAGTCGCGAGTGTCACATGCTTCGGATCTGCGACGGGAAGCTTCATGGCGTGGGCATTGGGTGGGACGGGACCGTACGCGTACTCGATCGATGGGACGAACTTCTCATCGAGCGGTTTCTTCAGCGAGCTGGCGGCGGGCAGCTACTCCGTGACCGCGCGGGACGCGGCGGGGTGCGTGGCCCTGGCGACGGCATCCGTCAGCGGGCCGGGCGCGGCGCTGCTGCTCGACATCGTCGACGTTGCTGACGTCTTGTGTGCGGGCGCCGCCGACGGGGCGGCCGTTGTGGTTGCGAGCGGTGGGACTGTCCCCTACGCGTACTCACGAGACGGCGGGGCGACCACCCAGTCCAGCGGAGCGTTCAGCGGGTTGGCCGCCGGGGTCTATAACGTGATGGCGATCGACGCGAATGGCTGCGTCACATCGCGGGTCATCTCGGTCGGACAGCCGGAACCGCTCGCCTTTTCCGAGACACACACGAACGTAGGATGCTGGGACGGCGCGACCGGATCGATTGACCTCACTGTGACCGGAGGGACCGCCCCCTACTCGTTCAGCTGGTCGAACGGGGCAGCCACCGAGGATCTGGTCGGGCTCCCTGCTGACTACTACTCCGTTCTCGTCACCGACGCGAACGGCTGCACCGCGGCAGGCACGGTAGAGATCAGCCAGCCACCTGCGCCGCTTGCCGTCTCGGCTTCGCACGTCGACGTCGACTGCTTCGGCGACGCGACCGGGGCGATCGACGCCAGCGTGTCCGGTGGGACACCTCCCTATGCGTATGCATGGTCATCGGGCGCGGTTAGCGAAGATCTCATGGGACTGGCCGCCGGCGTGTACTCAGTCAACGTCACCGACGCCAACGGCTGCGTCGCGACGGCGACCGTCACGATCACGTCGCCTTCGCAGCCGCTCGCCGCAATCATTGCCCCCGGCGCGTCGGTGGCCCTGGGCGCCCCGCTGCAGTTCACGGCCGGCCCGTCGGGCATGGCGAGCTACTCCTGGAGTGGGCCGAACGGCTTCGGGTCCGGCGAGCAGAATCCTCTGGTTGCTGCAAGCGCCACAGCGGCCATGGCGGGGACCTATACTCTCACGGTCACGAACTCCGCCGGCTGCCGGGCCTGGACTTCTGTCTCGGTGGACTTTGGACAGGGAGCCGGCGGGGAATGCGAACGAGGCCTCATCATCTCCGAGATCGCGTGGGCCGGAGCCGCCGCGGATCCCGAGGCAGAGTGGATCGAGCTGCAGAACCTGCTGGACCACGATGTGGATCTCGACGGCTGGCAGCTCCGGTGGAGGCGGGCGGCTCCCCAGACATCTGGAGACACGCTCTGGAACATCCTACCGCTGTCCGGCTGGATCGGGAAGGCCGAAGCCCATCCGCCGCTCGGATTGCGATCGGACCTCTCAGAGCCGGCCGTTCAGTGGCTTGACCTGCGCGATCAGTTCCGGCGGAGTGACTTCTTCTTGATTGAGCGCCTGAACGACGACACCGTAGCTGACATTGAGGCTGATCTGATCTACGACGCGTTGCCCCACGAGGAGCGCAGGCTGTTGCTGTCGGATGAGGGGGAGATCGTCCAACTCGTTGATCCGAGTGGCTGCGTTGTCGACACGGCAAATCGCGAGCTAGACGGGATTGGAGGCTGGCTTGCGGGCGACGAGGAGACCGGGGCGACCATGGAGCGCACGGATCCGACACGCGAGGATGTGGCAGGAAACTGGCACCCGAACCTCGGGATCATCACGTACGGCGTAGATCGCGACGGCGCCGCGCTGTTCGGCACGGCAGGTACGGTGAATCAGCCCCTGCTCGAGACGGGCTTCGAGAAGCAAGAGATCATGTCGCTACTCCTGACCGCAACGGGGATCGCCGCGCCGCTGCCTGTCCTCGGCGCGATCAACAATGGCATCCCCATGCGCACGGCCGCGCTTCTTGAGGCTAGCGACAACCCAGCGCCCGTGACCTTCTCGGTCGACGTGGAGGCATCCTACGTCGTGGTCAGGCCGACGTGCTGTCTTCCGTCTGGTGAGTACGACATCTGGGTCCGCGTTGGAGAGGTGGCGCTGGTGATCCGCGCCCAGGTGCCGTAGAGGCGGCATGAGATGGTGACCTCAGGCCCTCGAGAGGGCGGGAAGGGCTGAGACCAGCTCTGGGTAAGGCGAGGAGCACGGCTGTGGAGCCGGTAGGCACACGGGGATCGGCGCATCACGTGCGCTCTTTGCCCGTAGCCGCACTCTATGGCGGCACACGCCGAGGATGTCTTGGGTGAGCAGGGCGACGGTGCCTCCAAGTACCCCGTCGCCCTTCAGACCTGCACGGGCCTCCGATCTCCCGGGTGCCCGTCGCGTGCCCGATCGAGTTGTCAAGGGGCACGGCCCCAACGCACGCTGCACGTGCTCCGTTGCAGGCACAGGACTTGATCTGATCTGCACGCGGTGCTCGATCCATGTCTCAAGCCAGTTTCGAGCCTTGCGCACGTGCCACGGATCAGGGAACGAGGACGCTGCGTGTCTCTGCGTCGAGTCCTGCAAGGGTTCGAAGCTTGTCCAATACGGGGAGCAAGGCCAATTCCCATCTCCGTTCTTGTCGCGCCTGTACTACACTCAATCCCCAGAGGGATGGGGACGAAAGATGCTTCCGAGCAGCTGCCAGCCAAGCGGTGCACGCGTTACGGCCACGCTGTGTCATCGCAAGACGGCTGACTTCTCGCCGCGCGCAGACGCACTCGAATGCCTCGCATGGACGAACTCCTGCCGCCCCGTGCATCCTCCCTTCGTGGGCGAGCACGAGAAACTGTATGAGCACATCATGCTGCGCCGCTCGGATGCGGCCGTCCCGTTTACAGCCTTGTGCGGCCTGCTCAAGCGGCTCGGTTTCGACGAACGCATCCGGGGCGACCGCCACATCTTCGCAACGAGTCGCGTCGAAGAGATTCTGAACCTGCAGCCGAAGGGCGGCCGAGCCAAGCCATACCAGGTGAGGCAGATCCGCGAGGTGCTCCTGAAGTACAATCTGCACTTGGAGGACTAGCCATGGACTCGAATTACGAGATCATTATCTTCTGGAGCCACGAGGACGGCGCGTTTGTCGCCGAGGTTCCAGAGCTTGCCGGCTGTATGGCCGATGGCGCGTCGTACCGCGAGGCCCTCGCCAACGCTGAGCTGGTCATCCGCGAGTGGATCGAGACGGCGCACGAGCTCGGACGGCCTGTTCCCGAACCGAAGGGTAGACCCGCGTACGCCTAACCGCTCCGCGCGCGCCGATTCCCCGTTTGCTGATCGCCAAGCTGAGCCTGCCCTGCCTATCCTCCCTGACAATGCGGTGCCTGGCTTGACGGCCAAGGAGTAGAGGACAGCAATCGACTCGCCATGAACGAGCGCGAGGCAGTACTGACGAAGCTGGCAGGGCACCGAACGGATCTGACCCGGCTTGGCGTCCGATCCCGTGCTCTCTTCGGATCGACGGCGCGGGGCGAGGACCGAGTCGACAGCGACGTCGATCTCCTCGTTGACTTTGCCCGCCCAGTGGGGCTCTTCGGGTTCCTTGAGGTGAAGAGCGACCTCGAGCAGTTGCTCGGACGCCCTGTGAACCTCGTCACAGTCCGTGCACTACGTCCTGAGTGTCGCGACGCCGTCTTGCGTGAGGCCGTGCATGCCGGCTAGACCGTGGGAGTCGCGCCTTCGCGACATCGTCGATGCCATCCAGAAGATCGAGCGATACACGCGCGGCATGACCCGAGCGGCGTTTGCGGCCGACGACCGGACGATTGACGCCGTCGTGCGCAACCTGATCGTGCTCGGTGAAGCGTCGCGCTACATCCAGCCGGCTGTGGAGACACGACGCCCCGAAGTGCCGTGGTAGAAGATGCGGGGCATTCGCAACGTCGTCGTCCACCCAGGCCGTCGCATGCACCTGCCCTTCCCGGTCCGTGAGCTCAGCAGGTCACCCAGCCGATTGATTCGTCATCGGAGAGCAGATCACGGGCCAGAGGCTCGTACGCAAGTCGTCTCGCGATGCCAAAAGGAAAGTCCTGCAGGCTCTCAG
Source organism: Candidatus Bipolaricaulota bacterium (assembly GCA_041302485.1). Classification (GTDB taxonomy): domain Bacteria; phylum Bipolaricaulota; class Bipolaricaulia; order UBA7950; family UBA9294; genus CAIOGO01. The sequence goes on along the minus strand of JBFYRA010000086.1, from coordinate 709 downwards.
GTTGCAGGACCTTCCTCGTCGGCTGTGCCGACCGCTGTTTGGAGGTAGGATGCGGGGTTCTTCCCTCGCATCTCCATGAACGTACGCCAGCAAGGTGTTGCCCTTGCGGTGCAGCCGTGGTTTTCGTGTGAGGTCCCGCGTGCCCCGGGACGGCGTGATGTTGCCCTCAGCGGGCTAGCGGCAGCACGCGCCGCACCGAGAAGTCGACTCGAAGAGTCAAAGATCTGCCCTTCTACGTGACTCCAGAGATTCCGCACGCGCAATCCGCGCGCCGTCACATGCAGCGCAACGGCAGACTACGGGGTCTCGACCGGCAGTTTCTCGGCTTCTGCGATCCTTTCACGGAAGCCTCGGAGGTAGACGCCGCAGGGCACTGGCTGTGTCAGCTCGAGGGCGAGCGCGGTCTCTAGTTCCGCGAGGGCGGCTTCCCGCCGGCCCTGCCACGTGAGGAACTTTCCCTTGGAGCCGTGAGGAAGGGGCTCGTTGGGGTTTCGTGCGATGTACCAATCCAGGGCCTCGATGGCCTCATCCTTGCGGCCCGCATCCCAGAGCTTTGCCGCCAGCGTCTGGAGAACCCAGGGCGTCGGTCGGACATCGAATCCCCATGCTTCCGAGAGGGTCTTGTAATACGCCTCGACCCTCTCGAGCGTCGTGTCATCGCCAACCTGCATGCGATACCCCGGGAAGAGGGCGCGCAGTCCCCGGCTGA
>JBFYRA010000062.1:0-7100 GCA_041302485.1 Candidatus Bipolaricaulota bacterium | reverse complement strand
CACTCTCCTCCATGCGCTCTGGCCGCAGTGCATTGCAGACCGAACGGGTCGTGTGAGCGCCGTGGCGCCGCCGGGCCGGACCGCCGTTCCTGCTAGCTTGTACGCTTCGACGGCCCCGACTATCCTCCTCGCCATGCCCAACACAACCGTACTGCCCGAGCGTTCGGCCGTCCCGGTCGAGCAGACCTGGGACCTCGAAAGCGTGTTCGCTACACCGCAGGACTGGGAAGCGGCCAGCCGGGAGCTCCTGGCGCAGTTGCCGAAGCTCGCAGGCTTCCAGGGGCGGCTGAAGGAGGGCCCGTCCGTGCTACTCGAGTTCATCCCGCTCTACGAGGACGCCGCCCGCCTCATGGGGAGGATCTTCGTCTATGCGAGCAACGCCTCCGCGGTCGACTCGCTCGACCAGGCGGCGACAGGTCGCAGCGGCCAGGCACGCGGTCTTTTTGCCCGATTCGGCGCGGCCGTAGCTTTCATGAACCCGGAACTCGTGGCGATCGGGTTCGACACCCTACGCCAGTGGATGGACAAGACGCCAGGCCTGCAGTTCTTCGCTCACTACGTGGATCAGATCGAGAAGCAGCAGGCGCACGTGCGTTCGGGCGACGTGGAGCAGATGCTGGCGCTGGTCTCCGACCCGCTGTCCGCGCCGCATAGCGTCTTCAACAGCCTCACCGGCGCGGATATGACGTTCAGGCCGGCCACCGACACTGCAGGGAACACCCTGGAGGTGGGGCAGGCAAGCATCGACTCGCTGCGGAATCACGCCGACCGTGCCGTGCGGCGGACGGCATGGGAGAGCTATGCCGACGGGTACCTCGGGCTCAAGAACACGCTCGCAAGCTCGCTTCTCGGAGCGGTCAAGGCCGACGTATTCAGGATGCGCGCCCGCGGTTACTCCTCAAGCCTCGAAGCGTCCCTCTCGCCCAACTTCATCCCGGTGGAGGTGTTCCACAACCTCATCGAAGTCTTCCGACGGAACCTGCCCACGTGGCACCGCTACTGGTCGCTCCGCCGCAAAGCCCTCGGCTACGACGCGCTCCACGTGTACGACATCAAGGCCCCGCTCACGGGGCACAAGCCGGCGGTACCGTTCGAGCAGGCGATCGACTGGATCTGCGAGGGCATGAAGCCGCTCGGCAAGGAGTACGTCGGCGTGCTGCGGCGGGGCTGCCTTGAGCAGCGCTGGGTCGACCGCGCGCGCAATCGGGGCAAGCGCGAGGGCGCCTTCTCGAGCGGCTCTCAGGGCACCCACCCGTTCATCATGATGAGCTACGCCGACGACGTCTTCAGCCTGAGCACGCTCGCGCATGAGCTTGGCCACTCCATGCATTCCTACTACAGCCGTCTGAGCCAGCGCATGATCTACAGTCGCTACGGGCTGTTCGCCGCCGAGGTGGCGTCGAACTTCAACCAGGCGATGGTGCGGGACCACCTGTTCCGTACCCTCACCGACGAGGCGCTTCAGATCTCGCTGATCGAAGAGGCGATGTCGAACTACCACCGCTACTTCTTCATCATGCCGACGCTCGCGCGTTTCGAGCTCGATATTCACGGGCGCGTCGAGCGTGGCGAGCCGGTGAGCGCCGACACGCTCATCGGGGTTACGGCGGACCTGTTCCGTGAAGGCTACGGCGAGGAAGTCGTCTTCGACCGCGAGCGGATCGGCATCACCTGGGCTCAGTTCCAGCACATGTACATGAACTTCTACGTCTACCAGTACGCCACCGGGATCTCCGGCGCGCACGCCCTGGTGCAGGGAGTCCTCTCAGACGGCGAGGCTGCCGCCGGACGCTACATGGAGTTCCTCAAGTCGGGCGGCTCGCGCTATCCGCTCGACGCGCTCGACGCGGCGGGAGTCGACCTGAGGTCGCCGAAGCCCGTGGAGGCCGCGTTTGCCAACCTCGCCGCGCTGGTGGACCGGCTCGAGGGCCTGCTGGGGGAGATCAGATCCCCTTCATCGCCCTGTCCGCGGCCAGCTTCCCGGTAAGGATGGCGATGGGGAGCCCCGACGGACTGTACGACCATTGGCCGGCCTGATAGACGTCGGGCAGCGCGGTGAGGACGGAGCGCGCGACATTCTGCATTCGGTTCACTGCAGGCATCGCGGGATTGGTGAAAGCCCAGCCGGTGATCGCTCCCTCCGAGCTGCCAACGATCCGGGCGATGGACAAAGGCGTGTAGGAGAATCGGCCCCGCACGGCATCCCTCAGCCCGGGGTACACGGTCGCGTCCAGGTTCCCGATGAGGCACTCTTCCGCGAGGGTCTTCAGTTCCTCGTACCAGCCGCGGGCACGCGCCGCGTCGCAGAGCGCATGGTCAAAGAGCACGCTGATGATGAGGCCCGTCTTGCCCGCGGGAGCCAGCGTGGCGTCCTTGAGCACGGGGATCGAGATCTCCAGCGTGGTGGAGCCGATGTAGCGCGCGATCCAATCCTCCGCCTTCTGCCGAAAACGCGCCTCTCCGTCGACAGGTGCTGCCGCTAGGATGGCTTCGAGCTCGGCGTGAATGCCGCGGCCGACGCCCTTCCGCGACGGTGTGTAGAAGAAGTGGCCGCTCGACTTGTCGGCGAACCACGCCGGCTCGATGTCCACCGCGAGGTAGAGAGTGAACACGCTGTCGCCACCTGAGGAAGCCTCTAGCGCAGCCGCTCGCTCGCGGGCCTTCTCTCTCGCTCTGCCCGTCGGCAAGGCATCGAGGTCGACCACCCGATAGAGAGTCTTGAGATCGGCGGCCCAGATCAGCTTCCGGTAGCCATAGACCGCGCCCGTCTGGTCGGTCACGGTATGCCCTACGGGGTCGACGGCCGTGATGCAGGTCTGTTTCCTGATCTGCACGCCCTCTTCCACGCAGTAGGCTTCCATCGCGTGCGGGAGCGCACCCGTCCCGCCCACCGGGTAGACGTAGTCCAGGTAGAGACTGAAGTAGCTCAAGGCGAAGAACGCCGGCGTCTTCTTGAAGAAGTGCTGGCCGATGATGTCGATCAGAGGCCTCGAGCTGCTGAGGGTCTCCAAGTACTCCTCTACCGGCATGGCCATCCGGTTGATCTTCCCGATGGTGAGGAAGAACTTGCCCAGCCAAGGCAGGAGCTTCGTGAAGACGTAGTCCCGATCGTGCGCGAGGTCCTTGAATGCGGGGTTCTCCACGCCGTACAGAACGTCCATGTGCTTCATGACCCGCCGGATGACCTTGAGGATCCTCGCGATGTCCGCGCTGCGCTCCGGGAAGAAGTGCGCGAGGAGCGCCTCGTAGTCCGCCAAGCTCCGCGGGGATTCGACGGAGATCACTCGGTCCTCAATCCCAAGGGAGACGGGACTCCTGACGAATTCCACGGGAATGCCCAGACTCTCGAGCATCGGGAAGATGATCCCTGAATCCTCGAGAGCCCGGATGCCGACGTCCCAGGTGAAGCCGTCGCGCTCGAAGGAGCGGATGAGGCCGCCCAGCGAGGCCTCCTTGTCACAGAGCAGCACGCTGTGCCCGGCCCTTGCGGCAAACGCGCTTGCCGTGAGTCCGGCCATCCCGCCGCCCACGACGATCAGGTCATGGATGTCGTTCCTGTTGCTCACTCACGCCTCCTGATCCAATGCGGACTCTCCGCCCACGCTTATGCCAGCCCTGTCAACCGTAAGCTCTCGTCCCACACGAGCCGGCCCACCTCCCTGTCCAGGGCATGAGGGGCGGGCTTCTCCGGATGGGTGAGGTTGAAGTACTGCCCGCTCGTCTCTTCAAGCTCCGGCGCCGTGGCCAAGTAATGGATGGCCTGTCCGGACACGACGGGGTCACCCAGGGTCCGTGATATGACCTTGTCCTTGAACCACCGATAGACTGGCCCATTGTTGCTTCCGATGTTGCTCTTGACCGCGCCCGGATGCATGGCGTTGATGGTGACACCGCTTCCCCGCAGGAGCTCCGCGAAGTGCCACATCGTGAGCAATTGGGCCGTCTTGGCGGCGCCGTAGCCGCGCAGCCCCGTGTAGTGCCGCTCTTGCCAGGCCAAGTCGTCCACTCTGAGGCCTCCGAAGCGGTGTCCCTGCGAGTTCACCTGGATGATGCGTGAGGGGGCGCTCTGCCTCATCGCGTCCAGGAGCAGCCATGTCAGCGCAAAGGATGCCAGGTGGTTCACGCAGAATACGGTCTCCAGTCCGTCGGCCGTCCGCGTGAGAGTGGTCGAGTGCATGCCGACGTTGTTCACCAGGAGGTCGATGCGCTCGTACCGCTTCACAAGCGCCTCAGCCGCTTGCCTCACCTGGGAGAGGTCGGCGAAGTCCGCCACGAGGTGCTCGCACCGCGCGCCGAACTCCTCGCGAAGCACCGCGCAGGCGCGTTCGGACTTCTCCACGTTGCGGTTGATCATGACGATCGTCGCACCGTGGGCGGCCAGCGTTCTCGCGGCTTCCCATCCGACGCCGGACGTGCAGCCCGTGACAACGCACAATTTGCCGACCATGCTCACGTCACTTCGCTTCTGCTCCGCGCGGTCGTTCAAAGAGATCTGCCGCATGTCGGCCCAGCGATAGTCCTTCAGGTACTTCAGCACGCGAGGCTCCTAACCGAACTTCCTGTGCATGAACCGCCGGTATGGTCTGGCGAACCAGGGGATGTTGTCGAAGATGTCGCCCCAGAGGTCGAAGTAGTCGCGCTGGGTCTGTATTCTGCCGTCCTCATCCAATCCGAGGCGGGTTGCCCCGTACAGCGTCGCGCTGGGGTACTTCTTGAACGTCATGGTCATCTCCCATTGCATGAAGACGCCGTCCGCGTCCTTGACCACGCTGGGCAGATGCATCCTCAGCTGTTGGGAACGGTTCGTCAGACGCTGGCACATCGCCTTGAAGTCCTCGAGCCCGCGGACTTCCTGGATGCTGTCCTTGAAGACGACATCGTCGCGATAGTAGGGGAACAGATGGGACCAGTCGGGTTTGCCGTCTCGGTTGTAGGTCCTAGACCACAGATCCCTTATCTCGTCCGCGGACAGACCGGACAAAGACCGCTCGGTTTCCGTCATGTTCCAGTTCCCTCCGTTCCTTCCCCCGTCGCCTCGCCGAATGGATCGCACTTCCAGACTCACTATACGCGATCTCGGTCACGGGCTGTCCAGTTCAGGACCAGTCCCGCAGAGGGTACAGGGTCGGCCGCGTCCGAACCGGACGCCGCGCCATGGCTGACCACGAGTCCGTGCGAAGCCGACTCCATCGATCGCCGGCGCCGGAGTTCCAAGATCGTCCTTCGCTCCGAACCAGAGGTCGTGAGGTGTGAGAGACCCCGAGTCAACGGCGACAGAAGAGCCGAGGAGCATCGCCCGTAGCCTACTAGAGTTGGCCGGCATGCAGGAGAGTCATAGACTCGCCCTGGGCATGGGCGATTCGGAAGGCTCGGCCACGAGATCGCAGTCGAGCCTTTCGTGGAGTTGCGCACGCCTCATTGGGGAGAAGGAGGGCGAGACGACATGAAGGGCATGGTCACCAACGCGCTCTTGTTGGGATGGCTTGCACTTGTCACCTGGGGCTCTGTCGCCGCGGAGATGGTGCCGGGACCCGTCCTGTTTGCGCTTGAGGGTGTGCTGCTGCAGGAGTGCGAGCACATGTACACCGTGGTCGCGTCGCCGGGAAGCGGGCCAAGCGATGTGGAGATCACCATCCCGCTGCCTACGTCGGGCGGCTCCTTGGGTCACACGCAAGGGATCATAACGTCCACTGTGACCGCAGATCCAACCGTGCAGAACATGCAAGAAGATGTGGATGAATCCGGCAACCGCTGGTCCGTTGCTCAGTGGTCGGGGGTGTCGGGCGAGATCCGCCTTGTCCGCGAGGTCCGATGGCTGGACGAGACCCACTATCTTCCCATCCGTACGACGTCACGCTATCCGATCGATTCTAATGGCCTTCCGTCTGAGGCGCTGCCGTGGCTTGCGGCAAGCTGGCAGGCTCAGTCCGACGCCCCAGCCATCCGCCAGTTGGCAAGCCAGCTTGCCACGGGCGCGGTCATGCAGATCGAGGTTGTGGCAAGGATTCTGGCGTGGCTCCACGATCATGTAGCCATCGCGGAGTGCGACAATCCGGTCCCACAGACGGATGCGCTCTGGACGCTTGAGAACCTTCGCGGCATCTGCGGGAACTTCTCGAACCTCGCCCTTGCGCTCCTGCGCGCCGCCGGGATTCCCGCCAGGGCTGCGTGGGGATACGTCGCCGACGGCGATGCCGTGAGCGGCGTCGGCCATGTCTGGATCGACGTCTACTTCCTCGATCTCGGATGGGTCGAGTTCGAGAGCTCGCCTTGGGTGCCGGCGGGGGCGCTGCTCATCCTCGAGATGTACAACAACCACTTCCCGGCGACAGGCGTACCGGCGACGTTCCTTCTCCCACAACATCTCACGCTCGCTCGCGGCGCCGAGCGAGGGATCTCCGGCGCGCCCTTCACCGAGCAGCACGCGGCCAGCGTCACGGAGCGCGAGAGGCCGCGCGAGGTCACGCAGGCGCAGGCCAGCGTTTTCACCGGCGTCGCGATCTCGTGGGTCCTCACTCTGCGATCGCCCTCGTACTACGAGGTCCTCCTGTACGAGGCCGGCTTCGGCTACGCGGATCTCGACCTGGTGCTCTCGATTGCCGGCGTGCCCGCCGGCTGGTACGCCAGCCTCAGCCAGGCCGAGGTGTCGATCGAGAAGCAGTGGGTGAGCACTCCCGGCCCGACCCGCAACGTGCTCCTGACCGTCGTTCCGGCGCCAAGCGCGCCAGGCGGCGAGACGGCCTCGGTCGTCGTGACGGCTCTGAGCGGCGGCACAGCGGTCGGAACCTTCACGGTCGATGTGACCGTCGTCAGCCCGTGACCCGACGCCTGACGCGTGCCCTTGTGTGGGCCACGCACACGTGGGCGGACTGAGGCAGCGTCGGCTCGGGGGCACTCGCCTTGCCCCGTGCCCGGCGCTACGACCAGCAGGGAGGTGAAACCGATGGACGCGCGCCTCGCGGGCGATTCTGCAGCCAGCTCAGGCGTTTGGCGGGCGGCGGCACCACGTCTTCCCAGTCACGCGCTGGCACTGGGCGAGGTGAACCTGCGCCCGTCTGCCCGACAGACTTCGCGAATGACTTTCCGGCCGGACAGCGCGT
>JBFYRA010000047.1:0-28845 GCA_041302485.1 Candidatus Bipolaricaulota bacterium | reverse complement strand
CACCTCGACCTGTGGAAGGTCCCGCCCGATGCCGAAACGATCCGCGTCGTTCGAGTCGGCGACGTCGACGAGACGCCCTGCTCGGGTGAGCACGTTGAGCACGCAGGCGAGATCGGGCGATTCGTCTTGCGAAGCTACGAGATGCGTTCGCCGACGATCGTCCGCATCCGCTTCGGGCTCGAGCCGTAGAGACTCAACGCGGAGCGCGCAGAGGTCACGAAGAAGAGCGGTTCCGGCAAGCCCCTCGCGACCATTCGCCGTGACTCTCTGTAGCGTCGCAGCTTGTCTGCGACGTCTGCGGAGAAGCCGTGACGTATTGACTTCTTCCGGTCCGCCATCGAGGGACTCGCATTGTCTGAGATCGCCGACGCCGGCTCCCCTGCTCCCGCTCGCGGCAGGGAGTTGCTCCGACGCGTCCCGGGCGGCGCTCGCGCAACAGGGAACGTCGCAGACGAGCTGCAACGCTACAGCACTTCGCTCTCCGCAGTGGGACAGGGTCTACTGCGTTGAGTCAGCTCCGTCTCTATCTTCCCGCGTCGTTCTGCGTGCGAGGATTGTGGCGGCAGCGATGGATCGTAGAGCCAGTGCTGGAGTGCGTCGGCGTCCTTGAGGAGCTCATCCATCGGCTCGTTGATCGCGTCCTTGTCGCTGTGGCGGGCAATGGCGTGGGTGATCGTCGCGACCTCGTCCGGCGAGAAGAGAGCGAGCCGCTCGAGCATGCGCTCTGCAAGGCGGGCGCTCTTCAGTCCGTGATCCGACGACTCGCCTTCGGTGTAGTTCGTGAGGTCGTGAAGCATCCCGGCGACCGCCGCCAGCTCCACGTCGAGCCCACGCGCGTAGGCCAACTCGGTGGCAGCGTGGGAGACGCCATAGAGATGGGCGAAACCGCAGCGGCGATCCTCGTCGCAGAGAAGGCAGGTGAGGATCCTGTCGACCTCCTCGCGCACGCGCTCGAGCCGATTCACGCTCGGATGGTACAGGGGTGAAGCATGACGGACACTTCGGAGTGTGCGGTGCGATGTGCGATCGTGCGAACCGCGCCCGGGAGCCTGTATGAGGACGGAGATCATTGGAGATGGACTGCGGCTGCGAGCTTTCCGCGTGGACGACATTCCGCCGCTCCACGAGGCGGTCAGTGAGTCAATCACCGAGGTCGCGCCGTTCGAGACGTGGTGCCACCCCGGCTATTCGCTCGACGAGGCGAAGGACTACGTCATGTGGTGGATCCAGGCGTGGGAGAGGAAGCGCGCGTTCAACTACGTCATCGAGGACGCGGCCTCGCTTCAGTTCCTCGGATCCTGCGGCGTGCACGAGCTCTCGGCCGAGCACCGGCATGCGATGCTCGGCTACTGGGTGCGCACATCGGCGACGCGCCGCGGCGTCGCAACCCAAGCTGCGCGTCTCGTCGCCTCGACGGCGTTCGAGGACCTCGACCTCCTTCGGATTGCGATCGGGGTGCCGGTTGCGAACACGTCGAGCCATCGCGTCGCCACGAGGCTCGGCGCCGTGCGCGAAGGCGTGTTGCGCCAAGAGCTCGTGCTTCCGAGTGGTCCGGCGGATGTTGCTCTTTACAGCATCCTGCGCGGTGAGTTGCGCACCGGGTAGGCCCGGCGAGTTGCGCACCGCGTAGGCGCGGTGAGTTGCGCACCGCGTAGGCCCGGCGAGTTGCGCACCGGGTAGGCGCGGTGAGTTGCGCACCGGGTAGGCCCGCTGAGTTGCACACCGGGTAGGCGCGGTGACCTGCGCACCGAGCAGGCGCAGCGAGCTTTGCGAATCCTGACCTGAGTTCGGGGTCCTCGGAGGTCGGCCGCGGCGTTCCGTGACGCTCACACGAAGTCCATGTTCACGCCACAGTGGCCACATGGCGTCGGGGTACTTTCATGGAGATGCGGTGGAAGAGCCTGCGCATCCTACCTCCAAGAACATGTCGGCGCGGCCGACGGGGAAGGTCCTGCAACCTGAGAGCCTGCAGGACTTTCCTTTTGGCGCGACCGTGTACACTCCTCGGCCATGCGCATCGGATACCCGTGCACGAATCGAACGCTCGGCTGCAAGGGCGCGACGACGTTTCGTCTCGCCTCGTTCTCGCTCGAGCGGCTCGACGAGGCGGTCAAGAGCAACCTCTCCTGCCTCGAGGCGATGCTCCACTTCAATGTCGAGCACGGGATCCAGTTCTTCCGCATCACGTCCGATCTGGTTCCGTTCGCGAGCCACCCCGAGATCGAGCCGCCGTGGCGACACCTCTACGCCCGGGCGCTGGCGAGCACGGGGCTCCTCATCCAGCACCTTGGCGTGCGGATCGACATGCATCCGGGCCAGTACACGGTCCTCAATTCGCTGGACGAAAAGGTGGTCAAGAACGCCATGCGCGACCTGGTCTACCACGTCGGTGTTCTTGACGAGATGGGCCTCGACACGACGGCCAAGGTGCAGATCCACGTGGGAGGCGTCTACGGGAACCGCGAGGCAAGCCTCGCCCGATTCATCACTCGCGCGAAGCTCTTGCCGGAGACGATCCGACGCCGACTTGTGATCGAGAACGACGAACGTTCGTACGATCTTGCGGACTGCCTGCAGGTCGCGGAAGCGACCGGGCTGCCCGTGGTCTTGGACGTCTACCATCATGCGCTGAGCAACCGAGGGGAATCGGTTGCGGCGGCTCTCTCCGCGGCGGCCGAGACATGGTCGAGCGAGGACGGTCCGCCGATCGTCGACTACAGCTCGCCCTTGCCTGGCGGCCGGTTCGGCCAGCACGCCGAGTCGCTCGACGAAGCCGACTTCCGCGCGTTCCTCGCGGCGAGCCGAGAGACCGACTTCGACTTGATGCTCGAGATCAAGGACAAGGAAGCAAGCGCTCGGAGCGCGGTCGAGATCGCGCAGTCGGCGGGACGCCTCGCAGCGTAAGGCGACCCGCGGAACCGCGCCGACCACGAGTTCACCTGCTGCTGCGGGTCGGCTACACTTCAGTGGAATCGGGAGGAGGGGCATGTCGACCATCGTCTACGTGCTGAACATCGTTTTGAGCGCCGGGATCTGTGTGCTTGCGTTCTACACCTGGGTGCGCGCGAAGGACGTGCTTGTCCTGTTCGTCGGCCTTGCGTTCGGGCTCTTCGCGATCGCTCATCTTGTCGCGGCTGTTGGTTTTGCCGCGTCGGCGGAGGGCCTGATCATCCTCTTGAGCGTCCTTGGCTATGCCCTCGTCTTTGTGGCGCTGTACAAGGAGCTCTTGCCGAAGAAGCGAACCCCGCCGGGTGGACCCGCGGCGTAGCCGGCGAGCACAAGGGCGGAGCGATCACCGTAGCACAGAGTCGCGCGAAGCGGCCGATCGTCGAAGAGGTGCGCTTCGGCGCTGGAAGAGAGGCGAAGTGAAGACTGCACTTCTCGTGATCGACATGCAGGTGGCGTTGTTCGAGGGCGCGAAGCGCTTCGACGCGGACGGCGTCGTGCGCCGCATCAACGACCTCGCGCACGCGGTACGCGCCAAGGGCGGCGCGCTCGTCTTCATCCAGCATGAGGACGAGGGCGACTTCGCCCACGGCGCTCCGGGTTGGCGGATTCTCCCCGCGCTCGACTCGCGCCCCGAGGACGTGTACGTCCGCAAGACCGCGTGCGACTCGTTCTACCGATCGGATCTCGACGAGGTTCTCCGCGAGCTAGAGATCACACGGCTCTTCGTCACCGGCTGCGCCACGGACTTCTGCGTCGACACGACGACTCGCTCCGCTGCGAGCAAGGACTACGAGGTGGCGGTCGTCGCTGACGGCCACACGACGGCCGATCGCCCGCATCTTGCCGCCGAGAAGATCATCGAACACCACAACTGGATGTGGGCGAGGCTCATCCTGCCCGGCCGCCCGGTGAGAGTCCTCGCGACGGGCGAGCTGCTGCGTGCGCTGTAGGGCCGGTTGGCCGGCGATGCCTGGAAGAACGGAGGGACGATGACGACGGGACTCGTTGTGATCGACATGCAGGTCGGGCTGTTCGAAGGCGAGCCGCCGTGTCACGACGCCGATGGCGTCGTCGATCGGATCAACGCCCTCGCCGCAGACACGCGCGCCAAGGGCGGCAGCGTTTTCTTCGTCCAGCATGAGAATGACAAGTCGTACGCTCCAGGTGCGCGGCTGTGGCAACTCCTTCCGACGCTTGACCGTCAGCCCGAGGACGTCGCCGTCGGCAAGACGGCGTGCGACTGCTTCTATCGCTCCGGCCTAGAAAGGCGCCTCCGCGAGGGTGGCATCGATCGGCTTCTCGTGACCGGTTGCGCGACGGAATTGTGTGTCGACACGACCATCCGCGTTGCCGCGAGCAAGGACTACGAGATCGTGGTTGTCGCCGATGGGCACACGACAAAGGATCGGCCTGTACTCAGAGCGACGGACATCATCGCGCACCACAACTGGGTGTGGTCGATCCTCCTCGTCCCCGGACATCCGCTGAAGGTTTCGGCGACAAGCGATCTGCTTGCGGCTCCCTAGCGAAGCAGCGAAGGTGCAGGACCTGTCGCCTGGCTCGCGCAGGCGCAGTAGAATGAACCGCTGAGACGGCGCGGACCCCGCGCGGTTCCTGCGAGGTCCGATCTCTGCATCGCCCTTGCCTCGTGGTCACGCGCGGGGCAAGGGCTCCTTACGGGCGCCGCCGCAGCAATGCGCTACCGGACGCAGCGCATAGCGGTTCGAAGTCCAGAAGGAACCTGTCATGGGTCTCACCTCCTCGAGTTGAGTGTGGCTGCGAGAGCCTGGCTCACGCGGAGTCTTTGTCGATCTCTCCTACAGCGTTGCGCAGCGAAGCGCGGAGTTCGGCAATACGCGTCGTCGCGCCTTCGACTTTGTCGAACAGGGTCGCGTTGGCCTTGATGCCCTCGCGAATCATGAATGTCGCCGCGCTCGAGCGGCTGCGGCAGATGCTGGCATCAACGAGCATGTCGAGCTGGTGAAGGACTTGGGCGTTGACGCGCACCATGACGACGTGCTCGCGGTCGACGAGCGCGTTCTGGATCGCCGCCACCAGCGGATCACCGGATGCGCAGCAGGTGACCCTCGCTACCAGGTGCTTTCTCGGTTCGCGTTCCTTGTCGACCATTACGATCACCACCTGTTGCATGTAATATGATCACAGCACTCCTCGAGGTCAACCCCATGCTAAGCCTGGCAGCTGAGTACAGAACACGAGTGGCGTTTGGACTTGCAGCACAGACCAGATCGCGCTATGTTGTCCGCCGATTGCAGGCGGGCTGGTGGGCTGGACCTGAGGAGGTCGCAAGATGTCAATGCCGAAGCGGATGGGGGCGGAGTTCTTCGGAACGTTCTGGCTGGTTCTTGGTGGATGCGGGAGCGCTGTCCTGGCCGCGGCGTATCCGGAGCTCGGGATCGGGTTCGTGGGGGTGTCGATCGCGTTCGGCCTCACAGTCCTGACGATGGCCTATGCGGTCGGCCACATCTCCGGCTGTCATCTGAATCCGGCGGTCTCGCTTGGACTCTGGGTCGGCGGCCGCTTCCCGGCGAAGGATCTCGCTCCGTACGTCATCGCCCAAGTGGCCGGAGCATCGGCGGGAGCCGGGATCCTCTATCTGATCGCGAGCGGCGCGCCGAGCTTCAATGCAGCGGCGGGGTTCGCATCGAACGGATTTGGCGCCCACTCGCCTGGCGAGTACACGATGACTGCGGCCATCATCTGCGAGGTCGTGATGACGGCGATGTTCCTCATGGTCATTCTCGGCGCGACCGACAAGCGCGCGCCCAAGGGCTTCGCGCCGATCGCGATCGGCCTCGCGCTGACGCTGATCCACCTGATCTCGATACCCGTCACAAACACGTCGGTCAACCCGGCGCGATCGACGGGAGTCGCGATCTTCCAGGGCACGTGGGCGCTCCAGCAGCTTTGGCTGTTCTGGGCGGCTCCGCTTGTCGGTGCGGTCGTCGGTGGCATCGCGTACCGCGTGATCGGCGGCGCGAAGGGGCAAGAGGTCTGAGCAGAGCGCGCGTTGCGCGGCAACGCACGGACGTGAGCGGCCGACGGGAGCCTGAGCGCCCGCCGGCCGCTTGCGTTGTTGTGGTGACGCCGTGGCTGACGGCGGGGAGGGGATGGAAATGGATCTTTGGGAAGCGTTCGAGGTACGGGCCACCGTGCGGAGGTTCGATGGGCGGCCCGTGCCGGCGGGCGTCGTCGCCAAGGCGATTCGAGGCGCGCTCCGTGCTCCGGCGTACAACCATCTCTGGGAGTGGGGGTTCATTCAGGTTCAAGACCGCGCGTTGCGCTCGCACCTTGCCGACGCGACGAGCCTGGAGGATGTGTCTGCCCCCGACCTTCTCGCCGCGAAGTTCGCTTCGCTCCCCGCAGCGGCGCGGCAGATCTACCTGCGCGCGTTGCCGCTCCAGCGAACGATGCTGCTCGAGGCTCCCGGCCTGCTCGTGCCGGTGTACCGGCCGAAACGAGGCGAGCACGCTCCGGAGGGGCCGGCGGATCTCAACGCGCATGCCGCGATCTGGATTGCGGTCGGCTACATGCTTCTGTCCCTTGCGGAGGACGGGGTCTACGGTTGCACGATCATCCCAGGTCGGTCGGGGGAGGCCCGACGCCTGCTCGGCGTTCCGGCGGACTGGGAGATCGCGACGTTCCTTCCGTTCGGCTATCCGCGCGGCCACGTCGTGCGCAACGCGCACCCGACCGATATCGAAGCGTTCCTCCACGTTGACCAGTTCCACGGATTCAGCCTGCCGACGACGTCCGAGCCGATGGGGTAGCGCTTGAAGCCGGAACCTCTCCGTCTACTGACACCCGATCACCGCAGAGGACGCAGAGCGCGCGGAGGGAACCGCGGGGAGAGCCACTCGCCCGACGGCGCGGCGGCGATCCGATGTCTTCGCTGTAGCGTCGTGAGCTTGGCTCTCGGCGGCCCTGCACGGTGTCGTTCCCGGCGTGATCGTCGCACGCAAGGTGCGACGCTACAGTGACCTGCGACGCTCCGGGCGCTCTGCGGTGTGCGAGGCTCGATACGTTCGGCTTGCCGCGATTTGCTGTGGCGTCTACGATGGCGCCGGGAGGGGAATCATGAATCGCAGGGTTCGCTTCGCGCTTGTTGCTGTCGCGCTTGTCGCGCTCTCGTCGGCCGCGCTTGGCCAAGAATCGTCGGCAGGCGGGAACTTGTCGGAAGGGCGTTCGTTCGGTCTCGGGATCCAGGCGGAGTTCCCGTGGGGAGGTCTGATCTCGCTTCGGTACTGGGCGACCAGCGCACTCGGCCTCGAGGGCGTCTTCTTCGTTCTCGCGAACGACGGGGAGACGTCGGGCATCGTCACGGCTCGCGCTCTCTACCGAGCCGTGGACGCCGAGGCGGTCGACTTCTACGTTGCGGCAGGTGCGTCGTTCCAGCTCTCGACCTACGCGAACCCGGCACTCGGCAGTCTCGTCGGCGGGATCGAGATCAACTTCTCGCCGCGCTTTGCGTGGAATGTCGAGTTCGGCCTCTCGGCGACGATCTACGGCGAGGTGTGGACGACGTTCGGCACCGGCATCCACTTCTACTTCTAGACTGCCGGCCGGCAACCGCAGAGAGCGCGGAGGCGTGCGGAGACAACCGAGGGAGTCGCGCCGGGTCTCCTGTGTCCCGTAGCGTCGGGGAGCTTGGCTCTCGGCGTCTGGTTGGTGCCGAGAGCTTGAGCATGCAGCGATCTCCGTTGCTGCATGCTTGCCTTTGACGTCATCTCTGACGCTTGAGATGGTCCTCTGATCAGGAGAAGCCGTCACTCAGCAAGGCTTCTCCCTAGCGGCTTGACAACGAGAGCCGTCAAGCCGCCTCGCACACAAGATGGTGGTGCGCTCTCTCGGCGGAACCGAGCGCATTCGCGTTCCTCCGCTAGAACCGAACGCGTGCGACGCTACAGTGACCCTTCCTCGCCTCTGCGCCCTCTGCGTGCTCTGCGGTGAAGGGATTCCCGTCAGGGTTTCGTCGCGCTCACGCTGATGCTCGACACGATGGACGCAAGGAGGTGCGCTGTCTTGTCGGTCAGCCCGACGTCCTCGAGGCGCAAAGCCTGGCCGTCAACGACAAGCTTCAGAGTCCCCGTCTCACCGAGCTTCTCCGCCTCGCCGCAGGTGAGGGCTCTCTCGGCGCTCGTATCCTTGACGATCGTGACGTCGCGGAAGCCGGCGTCGCGGATGGCGGCGAGGTAGTCGTCGATCTGGGATGCGCCAGCAACGCAGCCGACGTAGCTTTCGATGGACTCTCGAATCTCGTCGGGCAGTTCGCCGCGCAGGACGATGTCGGAGACCAGAAGCCGTCCGCCGGAGCGCAGCGCCCGGAACGCCTCACGGAACACCTGCGGCTTGTCGGGCGAGAGGTTGATGACACAGTTCGAGACAACGACATCGACGGAGGCGTCGGCGACGGGCAAGTGCTCGATCTCACCGAGGCGGAACTCGACGTTGTCGGCTCCCTCACTGCGTGCGTTGTCCCGCGCGCGCTCAATCATCTCGGGGGTCATGTCGACGCCGATGGCGCGGCCTGTCGCTCCCACCTTGTCTGCGGCAAGGAAGCAATCGATGCCCGCCCCGGACCCGAGGTCGAGCACGACCTCTCCGGCTCTGAGCGATGCCAGCGCGGTCGGATGGCCGCAACCGAGGCCGAGATCGGCGCCTTGCGGGATGGAGCGCAGCTCCTCTTCGCTGTAGCCGATAGTCTGGCTCGCGGTCGCAGCGCCGTCCGCGCAACACCCTCCGCCGCACCCCGTCGTGCAGGATGTCGCGCGTTTGGCGTAATTCTCTCGGACCGACTTCCGGATCTCGTCATCGCGCTTCGAATCTCCGCCCATGTGGTGTTCTCCTCTTGCTAGGTTCCCTGGGTAGCGACGCGCATCATCACGCGGACGCTGTCAGCCAGTTCGTCTGCCTTCATGAGCACGAGGCAGCAAACCCTTCCGCCGGACTCGACCGTTGTCAGCGCAAGCCGATCGCCGGCCGCAAGGCCCATCCGATCCCGGACGTCCTTTGGGAGAACCATCTGGCCTCGCTCGTCGACGCGAACGATCGCGGCGACCTGGCAGCACTCGCCGCATCCCGCTTTTTCGCTGCGCTCGATGTCCTTGCTCATCGGTATCTCCTTCTCTGATGGATCAGAGAAATCAGACAGCAAGGATACAGAGGAGCCCGGGAAACATCAAGTCGCGGAAGACCTGTAGCGAGGCGAACGCGAGAACAGACGGCGATCCCCCGCACTCGCCGCGATGGATGCGCTGCGGCTCTGCTCGCGGAGGCGCGACTCGGGCCGCGGATTACGGCCTGCGGACCATGGACCCCGACCTGCGGCCTGGAGAGTGGCAGCCACTGGAACAGCCACTCTCCCTAGCTGCCCCGCAAGGCAGCCACGGACTACGCACTCGTCCTCTCCTCTCCGAACACGTCCTTCATCACGTCCATCGCGAAGCGCGCTCGGACCGTCGTCGCGCCGTTGCCCATCATGATCGCGACGTCGACGGCCTCAAGAATCTCCTCAAGGGTTGCGCCATGCTCGACGGCCTTCTCGATGTGCCATTGCATGCAGGACTCGCAGTCGATGGTCACCGAGATGCCGACCGCGATGAGCTCCTTGTGCTTCCGGCTGAGCGTCGCATCCGACATGATCGGTTCTTCCATGTCGGCGACGGCCTTGTAGCCCTTCGACTCGTGGGCCATGAACCAGGCGAATGCTTCCTTGCGCTTTCGCTCAATCTCTCGCAGCTTGTCCATTTCCCCTCCATCGTCAGTTCGAACCCGCTCCACGGGAGCGATCGGCAGACGGTATTGTCATTGGTCCGGCATGGCGCGCGCGGCCGCTCCCAATTCCGCCGGGCGTTCTCCGGTCTCCGATCTGCCGACTGCGTCGTGGTCCGGCACGCGTTCGTCGAGGCGGCGTAAGGCGGGAACGAAGAAGAGGACGAGGAGACAGGTCAGGCAGTACGCGGCGCCGGCAAGCACATACTGCAGGCCAAGCCCGGCCCCTGGCGTTGCTCCGAGCATCCAACCGAAGGCGTGCGCGAGCCAGGTGTCAGACGTCATCGCGGGTTCCGTTACGAAGTCGGCGAGGGCTCCAGCGATGATCGGCGTGAGCGGGAGCAGCGAGAACGAGATCAGTCGCCGCGCAGCGAAGACGCGACCCTGGAGGTCGGGCGGCACCTTGGCCTGCCAGATCGCTTGCGCTGCGCTGTTCGAGAGACAGACGGCACAGGCGCCGAACGCGGCTGTCGGAATCCAGAAGGCCAGGCCGCGTCCGAAGCCGAACAGGAAGAGGAAGAAGAATCCGAACAGGAACTCGCCGACGAAGATGTTCGTCATCTTCCGCTTGAATCCACCCCAAGCGCTCACGATGAGCCCACCCGCGACGCCGCCGAGGGCGCCGGCCGACATCACCGCTCCGAGCGAAGCACTCTGACCTCCCGTGCGCGCCAGGATGAACGGAGTGACGAGTCCCATTCCGGCGGCGAAGTTGAGCGCGGAGAAGAAGAGGGGTAGACCCAAGAGGCTCTTGCGCGCCCAGATGAACTTGAATCCGTAGGCCGCCTCGCGCAGGAGGTGGCCGCGGGCCGCAGCGCCCTCCGCGGAGGGCGGAGGCGTCGGGATGTGGACGATGAACAGAACGCCGATCGCGAAGAGGAACGTCGCGATGTCGAGGACAAGAATCCCTGTGAGCCCGACGAACGGGTAGAGAGCCCCCGCCAGGAGCGGAGCGAGGACGCCGGGACCCGACTCGACGAGCCCCATCATCCCGCTTGCCCGCTGGTACTGCGCCTTCGGCACCATCGTCGAGATCGCCGCCGAGTACGCCGGCCACTGGAACGTGTTGCCGAGGCCGACGAGGACTGTCGTCAAATAGAGATGCCAGACGGCGAGCCCGCCTGTCGTGTGGAGCACGAGGACGGCGATCGTGGCGACCGCGGCGGCGAGGTCACTCACCATCATCATGAGCTTGCGGTTGTAGCGGTCGACCATCGCTCCGGCGATCGGGGAGAGGACGAGGAAGGGGATGAGAAACGACGTGGACAGGACGCCGAGCGCGGTGGCGCTGCCCGTCGTCTGGTAGGCCCAGATCGTGAGCGCGAAACTCGTTGCACTCGACGCGAGCACGGACACGAGTTGCCCCGCCCACACGAAGGTGAAGCCGATCATGCCTTCAGGACGCCCTGACGCCATCCTCATTCTCCTCCCTCGTTCGGCTCCACCTATTCTGCGAGGTACTTGCCCCAGGACATGGATCTCACGACGTCGGGGCCGCCGATTGACGCGTAGAGCTTTTTCGGGATGGGATCGTACCCGCCAATGTGCATCACGACCGCGCCCATGTTGGCCAGTCGGCGTACGGCCTCGGCCATGACAGCCCTTCCAAGGCCGCGGCCCTGATGCTCAGGCGCCGTGCCGACGGGCGCGAAGTAGCCGGAGCGCGTTGCGTCGTCATACCACATCGTGCAGAACGCGGCCACCTCGCCGGACGGCGCGATGGCGACGATGTCGAGGTCGCGACGGTACAGGGGAGCACGCTGAAGGTTCCCGGCGTACCAGTCGTGTCCCGCGTAGGCCTCATGGGGATCGTCGGGATGGAACGCGCGCCATGATGCCCAGACTCGCGAGGGAATCTCCTCAGGGCCGCCTAGTGCCCTGACCGCGTACCCGTCGGGCACGGGGCCCCCTGGGAGCGGTCCCGTGAGCACGAGGCGTCGCTGGTCTTCCCAGTGATCGAACGTCTTGTAACCGCGCGCAGCGAGGATGCCTTCGCGCAGCGTGTCTCCTTCCCGGGCGGGGACGATCAGCGTCGGTCCTCGTGGACTGGGCGATGCGAGATGCTCTTCCGCGACGGCCAGCATTTCCTCTTCGAGCGCCGCTGTTCGGGCGTCCGGATGAACGTTGAGGAAGGCGTCGCCGCCTCCGCTTTCAGAGAGGAGCGCTGCGGCGATCTCACCCTTCGCAGTCTCCCACAAGAAGAGATGCATGCTCTGCTCGCACGTTGCGACGGAATGCCATCGCCAGTAGTCAAAGCGCCCTAGCGGCCACGAGATCTCGCGTCGGTCGTTGGCGAGGTACGCCTCGCGCAGGAAACTCCTCGTTCTCCAGATGTCGTCTTCGTCTCTCACCTTGCGCATGCTAAGGTTCATGGGTTCGTCCTTTCGGAGGGTCTGCTGCTCCTTCCGTGCAGCGCCAAGAGCGCTGCCGGCGGTACCAGGGGACGAACGCGAACGCCAAACCATGGCGTCGGAGACACGGGGATCTCAGAGGCGAGAAGACAAGACCCAGACGAATCTGGTCACGGCGATGCGGTCCGTCCTACAACTCGGTCCGACGATCGGCGCAACCTATTCCACTGGGTTCATCTCCTCTTCCCGCGATGGCGGGAGCCCCGCGCGTGTGTGCCGCCAGGCACTGCGGGATTGCGCGAAGTATCGCGAACCGAGTCGGACCATTCAAGGC
Source organism: Candidatus Bipolaricaulota bacterium (assembly GCA_041302485.1). Taxonomy (GTDB): domain Bacteria; phylum Bipolaricaulota; class Bipolaricaulia; order UBA7950; family UBA9294; genus CAIOGO01. Next base: position 16,419 of record JBFYRA010000047.1, on the reverse strand, counting down.
ACGCGAGCCGCGCGAATCAGACCGGCATCCGGATCAAGAACTTACGCGGCAAGAGGTGCTGTTGGCGCATCGGGCCGCGCTGCCTCGAGGTCGAGGAGGTGCTTGTTCCGCCACAGACCGCCGCCGTAACCGACGAGTTCACCGTCTCCTCCGATTACGCGGTGGAACGGGATGAGGATGGCGATACGGTTGTCGCCGTTGGCTCGCGCGACGGCCCGCACGGCGTCAGGTCGACCGAACGTTCCGAGGCTTCGGCTTCCGCGCGCCGCAGGTCGGGCGGCAGAAGATTCCGGTCGTGATCACTCCGGCGACGAAGAGTCCATCAAACGCGCTGTCGCGCTCGGCCAGCGCGCGATACGGAATCTCGGACGCCGGCAGTCGACTCGATAGCCTCTGAGGTCATCGTGCGAATCCTCCCCCTTGCTCTACCGTAGATGCCCCTTCTTCCTCAGACAACCGGGAACCCGGCGACGATGTCGGCGTCCTGCAAGCTGGCAGCTGCGCAGCAAAGCCCCTACCATGCCGGCGATGACTGTGACGCAGAAGGCTGTGGTGGTGGCGGGTCCGAACGGCGCCGGGAAGACGACGTTCGTCCGCGAGTACCTCGAGACGCACCCCGGGTTTGAGTACCTGTGCGCTGACGACATCGCGCTGGAACTCTCGCCAAGCCGTCCGGAGATGGTCTACCTGAGTGCGGGCAAGATCTTCTTTCGGCGTCTGCGAGGCTTGGTCGCCGAGAAGAAGAACTTCATCACCGAAGTGACGCTCTCCAGCTCCCGGCTGTCTCGGCACTTCTCTGGGTTCCACGCGGCGGGGTACGAAGTGGAGATCGTGTTCATCCACCTCGAGTCGGCCGACCTTTGCGTCGCCCGCGTTGCCGAGCGCGTTCGCATGGGCGGACATCGCGTGCCGCCTTCCGATGTCCGGCGACGATATCGGCGCAGCGTTATGAACTTCTGGCACCGCTACCGCCCGATGGTTGACGGGTGGTTCTTGATGCAGAACTCCTCGCAGTCCTTTCGTCTCGTTGCGTACGGCACGAACGCGTCCTTGATCGTCGAGGACTCGCCGATGTATGATGCCTTCTTGAGAGGTCTACTGGATGCAACGTCCTAAGACGAATCGGGTGGGGCTAAGAGAGCAAGCGCGGCATCTTGAGCGCATTGGCGCTCAGGCTACGCGTCGAGCGCAGCAAGAGAGTCGGCGGCGCGGCGTGCCGAATGTCTATTCCTGGCGCGGGCGACTTGTCTTCGAGCACCCCCATTCAGGCCGGCTCCTTCACTTCGATCCTGCAGCTCCCCGAACGGCTCGCGCTGCGGGCGCTCTCTCTCGGAGCTTCCGGCAGGCAGGACGGCACCTGCTCGTCTTCCTGCGCGCAACGCGGTTCGAGTAGGGGCGCGGCAGTCTGACTCAGCGTCACTCTCTCCTCAGGACCTCGGGTACAGCGCCGCGTTCCGGAAGGGAATCAGTGCGAGCACGACGGCGTGGCGATACAGGCTCTCGCGGTCGATGACGTTGCCGGTCAGGAGCCCGACGGCCCCCACATCCTGCTTCGAGTTCATCGTGCCAAACACGCGGTCGTCGGCGAGGCCGAGTTCGAGTCCCTGACGGACGAGATCCGCGACGACCTGCGGGAGGAAGAACGTCCCCGTGCGCGCCCGTCCGGTTCGGTCCCGCGATCGGACGACAACCCAGGCAAACGCGGCCATCTCCTGGCCGAGGTCGGCGACTCCGCCTTCGATTCCGACCCAGAAGTCAGCGTCGGGCGCGAGGCCCTGCGCGCCTGACGCGCGAGCCTCGGCGCCGAGCCAGGTCTCGTCATCTCCGTGCGGCTGCGCGGGTGCAGGCGTCGAGAGCTGAATGCCGCGGACATCGAGAACCGAGGATCCGAACACCTCCCGGAAGCCGCCTGCGACGGCGCGCATCTTCACGGGATTGGTCGATGCCACCACGACGTCGAGCGTGCTTCCCTGCTTCGGCATGGCACTGCGCTTCCCGCGCGGGGCGCGCTACGCGCTGCGGCTCGTGATCTCGATCAAGTGGTAGCCGAACTTGGTCTGGACGGGACCGTGTGTGACGCCGAGCGCGTCGTGGAACACGACGTGGTCGAACTCGGAAACCATCTGGCCTTGGCCGAACTCGCCGAGATCGCCGCCTGATGCTCCGGACGGGCATTTCGAGTGCGTCGCGGCCAGGGCTGCGAAGTCCGCTCCGCCCTCGATCTCCCGCAGCAGGTTCTCCGCCTCTTCGTGTGTGTCGACGAGAATGTGTCGGGCCGTTGCTTTCGCCATGCGTGCCTCCTTGGGTCCGGCGCGAAGGATACCCGACAGCGACCTGAGGCGGCACGCGGCGTGTTGAAAACCATGCGATCCGGGCTAGGATTCCCGTTCGTGAACTGGATGAGAGAATGGGTCGTCGCGAGGAATTGCCTTGTGGCCGTGATGTTGGCATCGGCGCGCGTCTTCGCCGCGAACGGTCAGGAACCCCAGGCCGCGCCGCCCGATCTGGCCGGACGATGGGTCATGGTGCAAGTGATGCCCGCGCTGACTTCGCTTCCGCTCGTCGGCGACGTCACGCTGACGACGATTTCGGCCGCGTTCGTCGAGATCGAGCAACTGGGAATGTCCCTCCAGCTTCGCGACACAGCCTGCTTCACGGACGTGCAGATGATGCCCGGGGTTGTATCAAGCCGGGTTCCCGAGGCTTTCACCGCCTCGCTCCGTCCCGCTCCGCGGTTCGCCTTTCTCGAACTGCGCGACGACGGGTGGTGGTTCGTCCAGCCTTCCGTGGTCGAGGTGCGCGGGGCCGCGATCGACGATCCGTCCTGCACCGTACTACCGACCGAAGCGGGCGATCCGCGGGTCTGGGACCAGGACGGAGACGGCCACCCCGGCCTGACGGTGGAAGTGACGGCGGTCGGACTGGTCGCAGGCGAGACTTACGTCCTGCAGCGCCTCGAGTTCGCGCTTCTCGGCCGGATCATGAACGACGACACGGTCTCCGGCTCGATGAGCTGGTTGAGCGAGCAGAAGGTCGTCGGGGCTTCAAATCCCCTGCTTCTCATGGCGTATGAGTACGAGTCTCATCCGGACTCCTCTCGCAGCGTCTTCGCGATGCTCCGCGCCGACCCGTCGTGGACGTGCGAGACGATTCGCGAACTCCTTCCCGACATCTTGAGAGCGGCGGGCGCGTAGTGCGCGACTTGGCCCCGCGTCGCGGCGGCGTGTAGGCTGGCCGGACGACGAAGTCGGGAGGTGCGTAGATGAAGGTCGCGTTGGGAGTCCTCGCCGTCATCACTTTGGCGGCGGTGAGTTTCGTTCAAGTGCAGCAGGGAGAGCCGATGATGACGGAGAGGGTTGACGTCCAACGTTACATGGGGCTCTGGTACGCTGTGGCGCATATCCCGAACTCGTTCGAGGCTCAGTGCGCCCAGGGGACGACGGCCTACTATGCGCTCCTTCCTAACGGCCAGGTCGAGGTCACGAACACCTGCTACAAGGCGAACGGCGAGGTGTCCCGCATCGTCGGCCGAGCCTGGATTCCGGACGCTGCAGACACGGGCAAACTGAAGGTCAGTTTCGTCCGCTTCCTCGGGCTCTCGCTGTTTGCTGCCGACTACTGGGTGATCGACCTCTCGTCCGACTACAGCTATGCTGTCGTGGGAAGCCCGTCTCGTTCGTTCGGCTGGATTCTGAGCCGCACGCCGACTCTTCCCGAGAGCGTGCTGGCCCAGATCTACGCCCGCCTCACGACGAACGGGTACACGCCGGGGGCGTTCGTCGCGATCGATCAGACGATGCACCTCGCCAAGCGGCTGCCTTCCGGGTGACGGACGCGTTGCGGCGGCAGAAGGCCAACGGTACCGTCTCCGCAGGAGGCTGATCGCGATGGGACTGTTGGCGAACAAGGTTGGGCTTGTCTTCGGCGTCGCAAACGAGCGCAGCATCGCGTGGCACATCGCCCGAGACGCGATATCGCAAGGCGCCGTCTGCGGTTTTCCCTACCTGCCGGGTGAGAAGATGGAGCGGCGCGTGACGAGGACGCTCGCCGACGGTGGGGCTGCCGGGGCTTGGGCCCATCCGTGCGACGTCGCACGCGATGAGGATCTCGATCTCTTGTTTGCCGCGGCCGCGAGCCGTTTCGGCCGCCTCGACTTCGTCGTCCACTCGGTCGCCTACGCCGACCGCGAGTATCTCCAGCCGGGCAGGTTCGCCGACACGCCGCGCGCCGCGTTCGCCCAGGCGCTCGACATTTCGGTCTACTCGCTCGTCGCGATCGCTCGGCGCGCCCGCTCGCTCATGACGCAGGGTGGATCGATCGTCACGCTCTCCTATTACGGAGCGGAAAAGGCCGCGGCCGGGTACAACGTGATGGGGGTCGCCAAGGCGGCGCTCGAGTCCGCGGCCCGCTACCTGGCTGCTGAGCTGGGAGCGGCCGGGATTCGCGTCAACAGCCTGTCCGCGGGACCGTGCCGCACCCTGTCGGCAATGGCCGTTGGCGGGATCGATGACATCCTGGCGAAGGTCGAAGCGACGGCCCCGCTGCGCCGCAACATCGAAACCGACGAGGTTGGCAAGGCCGCGGTCTACCTCTTGTCGGACCTTGCCTCAGGAGTCACGGGCGAGACGCACCACGTCGATGCCGGCTACAGCGCGATCGTGACGTAGCCGCACCAACCCGAGGATCGCGACGATGGCGGGATCGTCGGGCGCATAGCGGCGCACCTTGAATACCTCGTTGCGCGTCCCACGCGGGCCCGCGGTGGAGAAGGGGTTCACGTAGTCCCAGACGAGCTCGCCACTCGCGCTGACCTCAAACAGCCGGCCGCTCGCTCCGTCGCACACGAGGGTGTTCCCGTTTGACAGGCGCTGGGCGCCAGAGATGTGCGATGAGTAGAAGTCGCGGCCTCGATACGTCCACGCCGGCCCGGTCGGCAGATAGGCATCGCCTGATGCGGGCTGCGCGTACGTTCCATCCGCCAACAAGGGCAGCTTGATCTCGTCGACGGTCGAATAGTCATCGCCTGGTCTTCCGAGCCCGTTGTTGAACAGGAGAAGGCGTCCCTCGCCGGGCAGGCCGTTGTCGATCCACTGCGCGTCATGTTGACCGAACAGGACCTGGTCGCGCGTATCGCCGGCCCGATAGGCCTGCGGGTTTCCCCAGCGGTAGAGGATGTCGCCGCCGCGCCCGTAACGCCCGCCGCGGTGTCCGGCAGCCTCTGCGGTCGTCGTCGAGTGGTCGAGAACCCAGATCTCGCTGAACTCGTGGACCGAGATCACGACCTGATCAAGCTCGGCGTTGTAGGCCACGGAGTTCGTGTGATTCCAGTCGGCCGGGCCGCCGGGCAACGCGCAGTTGAGATCGATGAGTTCGGGATGAGCTCCGACATCGTCGTAGTTGGGCTTCGCGGGGTCAAAGTCCTGCACGAGGTGATCCCAGACGTGCCATTCCCACACGATGTCGCCGCCGACCGGCGGCGTTGGGCGCACCTCGAGGATCGAGTCCGGCCAGAGCTCGTTGTCCTTGAGCAGAGCCGGGTTGCGCCCGGCGGCGATCGCCTCCGCGGCCGTCTTGGCCTCCCATGAGATGAGGAGCACGTTGCCGTTGGGCAAGCACTTCACGTCATGATGCAAGCGGCGCTCTGACGAGGACAGGACGTACTCCCAGATCACCGTTCCGTCCGACGCGATCTCGCGCACCCTGCCGCCGGCACCGCCGCGATCGAACGTCCGCCCGGAGGTCGGCTCCACCGCTTCGGTGCGCAACAGGTGGCCGTTCGAGAGGAGGATGGCGGCGTTGCCGGCCGGCGCATCGCTCGGCCACGAGTGAACGACGTTCCCTTCTAGGTCGAGCAGGTACGTTGTCGTGAGCGCGATCGGCGCCATCAGCGTGTATCCGGGGGATGCTTCGTGCGTGCGCACGAGAAGCCCCGTCTGTGCGGCAATCAGCGCGACCGCCGCGACGCTGAGGGCGCAGAACGCGCCTGCGAGAGTGCGCCGCGTCATGGTTCCCCTTCCTTCGTCCGCCGGTACAAGAAGACGTACACCGTCGGGCGAAGGAAGGTCTCGCGGCCGCGATCTACGCCGCGCGGGGAGTCGGGGCGGCGCGGTGGCGGCTCACGTAGAGCGCTCCGCTTTGACGTGGCGCCGAGGGCCGGCGGAACGAACGCGGCAGCGCGGCCGCCGTTCGCGTGGCGAACTGAGTCTCGGGAACGAACGAGCCGTAGTCGAAGCCCTCGAGACGCCGCCGTTCGAGCGTGACGCCGACGGCGCGTTCGATGTCGCGAATCATGAGTCCATCGGCGGGCGCCGCCAGAGTGAAGGCCTCCCCGACGTGTTCCGCCCGCCCGGTGCGGCCGATGCGGTGAACGTAGGCGTCCACCGTGTTCGGAACGTCGAGGTTGATCACGTGCGTGATCCCCGTGACGTCAATCCCGCGCGCAGCAACGTCGGTGGCGACAAGAACGTCGTATCGCTTGCCGCGGAAACCGTCAATCGCCGCCTGGCGTTGGGCCTGCGACATGTTGCCCTGGAGTGCCGTCGCGCGATGCCCGGCCTTCGCCAGGATCAGCGCGAGGTTCCGCGCCTTGTGCTTCGTGCGCGTGAATACGAGCACGCGACCCGTCGCGGTTCCTCGAAGCAGGGCGATGAGGAGGTTCGTCTTCTGCGTCTCCGTAACCGGGTAGATGGCGTGCGACACCGTCTTTGCAGGCGCGATCGGGTCCACCTGAACGGTTGCCGGATCGCGAAGGATGCTCTGTGCGAGAGAGCGAATGTCGCTCGGCATCGTCGCGCAGAAGAAGAGCGTCTGGCGGCGCGGGGGGAGGCTGCGGAGGATCTGCCGAATGTCTGGCAGGAAGCCCATGTCGCACATGCGATCGGCCTCGTCGAGCACGAGCACCTCGACATGCGACAGGTCGATGTCGCCCTCGCGGAGGTGGTCGAGCAGTCGGCCCGGGCAGGCGATCACGATATCGGCTCCACGGCGAAGGGCATCCAACTGGGGACGCTTGCTGACTCCGCCATAGATGGTCACGCTGCGCAGGGGCGTGTGTCGGCCGAATGCGACGGTCGCCTGGTGGATCTGCTCCGCCAGCTCGCGCGTCGGTGCGAGAATCAGTGCGCGGACTCCTCCGCGTTGGCCGCGAACGAGGCGGTCCAGGATTGGCAACATGAACGCGGCGGTCTTGCCCGTTCCCGTCTGGGCAAGTCCGAGGACGTCACGGCGGGCCAGGACGACGGGGATGGCTTCCTCCTGAATCGGAGTGGGCGTGCGGTAGCCGACAGAGTCGACTCCGGAAACGATGTGCGGGTGAAGCGAGAAACGGTCGAAACTCACTGAAAGTCCTCCTTGGACATGGTGAGCCAAGTCGCACTCTCAGCTCGTGATGCTTGGCAATCTTTGACGGTTGGCGTATGCGATCCAATTGCTAGCGTGTTCTATTGCTGCATTCTACACGCGTCGTGCGAGACAATCCAGCTCCGATCGAGCCGCGACCGCGCGCGCGTTTGGGAATGCCCACAGGGTCTGGAATTCTCTCGCGCGGCCCGGCCGCATCGTTCTCATCGCACACTCGCTCCGGAACTGGGAGGTTGGATGGCGTACGACCTGTTCGTTGCGACAGAGCCGATGCACTTGCACGTCAGCCTGACGAGAATGGATCGTCCTGTGGCGGCGAAGGAGTGATGGACGCGGATCGCGGTCCGGCTGCGAGAGGTCCCCCAGCGCAAGCTGCTGATGAAGGAGAGGCTCGGCGGGCACGTTCCCGACCGCGAGATCCACGAGTGGGGAGTTCATGAAGTTCAGATGGGCCCCGCTAGGGCTACGAATCGCCTTCGCGTACGTACCCGGACACGCAGGAGTATCGCTACGCCGAGACGCTCTTCGTCAATCGGGGTCTTGACTGCAGGATCTTCCACGGCGCGGCCGACGCGGAGGCATGGCTGCTCTCGGAGGGCCTGCCGTAGGAACCTGCCCCGTTGCGAAAAGGTGTTGGAGACCAGCGCTCGCCGCTGCGCGAGTTCTGGATGGACAGCCCGGAGGATCTGCGATAGGATGAGAACCCTGCGGGGCGCAAGTCGCGCACCGCGCATCTCGCAAAGGGGGAAACGATGCCATCTTGGGCCTGGATTCTGATCATCGCCGGGGTCGTCATCTTCTTCAGCGGCATCCGGATTGTCCGCCCGACGCACCGGGCGCTGATCGAGCGTCTCGGCAGGTACCGCAAGTTCGGGCGGCCCGGATTCAATTGGGTCATCCCGCTTATTGATCGGCTGATTCAAATCAACGTCACCGAGCAGATGGTCGACGCGCAGCCGCAGGAGATCATCACCAACGACAACCTGAACGCCCGCGTGGACGCGCAGGTCTACTTCAAGGTGAAGGATGACGAGCTGAGCGTCAAAAACTCGCAGTACAACGTCAACAACTACAAGGTCCAGATCGTCAATTTGGCCCGGACGACGCTGCGCAACATCATCGGCACGCTGACGCTCAAGTCGGCGAACAGCGAGCGCAACCGGATCAACACGGAACTCCTGTCGACGCTGTCAGCGGAGACCCAGAGCTGGGGGATGGAGATCGTTCGCACCGAACTGAAGGAGATCGATCCGCCGAAGGACGTCCAGGAGACGATGAACAAGGTCGTCAAGGCGGAGAACGAGAAGATCGCCGCGCTCGACTACGCCAACGCTGTGGAGCGTCAGGCGGACGGTGAGAAGCGATCCGAGATCAAGAAGGCCGAGGGCATCAAACAGGCGAAGATCCTCGCGGCCGAGGGCGAAGCCGAGGCGATTCGACTCGTCAACGAAGCCGCGAACACGTACTTCGTCGGCAATGCGCAGTTGCTGCGCAAGCTCGAGGCGATGGAGAACGCGCTACGCGACAACGCGAAGATCGTCATTCCAGAGGGATCCGAGCTCGTCAACGTGATTGGCGATCTCGCCGGTGCGACGCCGTTGCCGAGATAACGCGTTCGGAGACAAGAGCGAAGTAGGGCGAAGGATCACACCCGAAAGTTTTTCGCGCGCCCCCAGGAGGGGCGCGCGCCTCTTCTCCCGCCGGGAGGCGAGCACATGGACGAACGGACGGTCATCGAGCGCACCAAAGGCCTGCCTGCGACCGTCGACTCGCTCGCCAGCGATCTCGCGGGCCTCGGCGTACGGCCTGGCGACGTCCTCATCATCCACAGCTCGCTCTCAGCGCTCGGCTGGGTGTGCGGGGGCGCGGTCGCAGTCATCGAAGCGCTGGAGCGCGCGGTCGGTCCCACTGGCACGCTCGTCATGCCCACGCAGTCCGGCGGTCTCACTGACCCGCTGAACTGGCGGAACCCGCCGGTTCCCGAGGAGTGGAAGGACCTCATCCGCCAGACGATGCCGGCCTACGACCCGGCGCGGACTCCCACGCACAGGATGGGCGTGGTTGCCGAGACGTTTCGCACGTGGCCCGGGGCAGTCCGGAGCCGCCACCCCTTCTTGTCGTTCGTCGCGCGGGGCCCCCGCGCGAAAGAGATTTGCGCGGAACACTCCCTCGACTTCGGACTTGGCGAAGGATCTCCTCTCGCGCGGGTCTACGATCTCGATGGGTTCGTGCTTCTCCTCGGCGTCGGACATGCATCAAACACCTCGCTTCACCTCGCCGAGCATCGGGCGAGATACCCCTCGAAACGTGAGACCACGAGCGGCGCGCCGATTCTTGTCGACGGATCGCGCGCGTGGATCGCGACGCGGGATCTCGGCCTCTCGTGCGACGATTTCGTCGAGCTTGGAGCCGCCTTCGGCGCAGAGCCCGGGAACACCCGCACGGCCAAGGTTGGAGCCGGGATCGGGCTCCTGATGAGGCAGCGAGCGCTTGTCGACTTCGCCGTCCAATGGATGGAGACCCACCGAGGCCCGGCGCGCGATCTGAGTGCGATCCACGTCCGAGACGTCACGGCGCCCGATCGGGCGGAGTGGGTCAGGCTCCGGCACAGCCTCTGGCCGCGCCACAACGAAGGCGAACTCGGCGCCGAGATCGACCGACTCCTTGCCGACCAAGGGGCGGCGACGTTCGTGGCTGAGGTGCCGTCTGGGCATCTGTGCGGCGTGATCGAGGTCGCGTTGCGCGACGCAGCGGAAGGATGCACGACGCACCCCGTAGGGTACATCGAAGGCTGGTACGTCGATCCCGAGTTCCGCGGGCGCGGAGTCGGTTGCCGTCTCGCGGAGGCGGGTGAAGCGTGGGCGAGGTCACGCGGCTGCGTCGAGATGGCCTCGGATACGACGCCGGAGTATCCGGACGGTCCCGCAGCTCACGCCGCGGCGGGATATCACCGCGTTCTCGTTACGTTTCACTTTCGCAAGTCGCTCTAGCCTCCTCACCATGCGCCGCTGCGGCAATCACTGGGCGTGGCGTCGAGGGCTCTGCCCGCGTCCAGCCTGGGCGGGCGCTCGATCCCCCGTCACCGAGCCCCTGTCTGGCCACGGCGAGGCGTGGCGCGAATGCGGGCGCCCGCGGGCCAACGACTCCGAGGTTGTCTTCTGGTCACGTGACGTCGGACCGCCACTCGAAGGGGACGGCGGCCGCGCCAGGCGGGCGATCGAGCCGCTCGCAACGTGGAGGATTGCGCACCCGCACGCTGAGCGGCGCGGCGCGCGGCGTCGATGTACGATTCGCGAGGAGTCTGTCAGCGGGCGGGGCTTGGCGACTCCACAGCGTGACGTGAGAAAGGAGTCGCCACGATGTGGAAGCAGATGGCCAAGGTTGCAGCTCTGATTGCGATTTCGCTTGCAGTCCCCGGCGCGAGCCGGGCGTTCTCGTCCGCTCCTTCCTTGTCTGCTCCGACATTGTCCGACGTCCGGCACCTCTTGGACGGCCTATCCTGGGGCGAGTTCGTCGAGACGTCCTACCGCCTGTATGTTCTGCGGTTCCCCGAGACGGTCACGCGGATGGGGATGGCCGATGCGTTTGGTGTGCGGAATGACAGGCTGAACGACTACTCCGACGCGTACGTGCGGGAGACGATGGAGATCGAATCCGAGATCCTCCGCCGTCTTCGGGCCTTCGATCGATCTTCTCTCGCGTCCGACGACCAGGCTGTCTACGACGCGTGCGAGTGGTACTGGGACGATCTCGTGCGGGGCCATCCGTTTCTCTACAACGACTATCCGGTGAGTCACCTCTTCGTGACGAGCCTGGATCAACTCGTCTTCGAGCTTCTCACCGAGATCCACCCGCTGTCCAGCGCGGCAGACGCCGAGGACTACGTGCTGCGGCTCGAGCAGATCGGGCCGCAGTTCGACGGGGTTCTTGACGGCCTCGATCGACGGGCCCGGGCGGGCGTCGTCGTGCCGCAGCGCGTGCTGGACTGGGCGGTCTACGGCGTGCGGCAATTGGCGTACGGTTCGACGCAAGCGAGCCCGTATCTCGTTCGTCTACGGGACGCTCTTCCGTCGATCGCCGACCTTTCTCCGGCTGACGCGGACGCACTCGCGCGGCGAGCCGAAGACGCCGTTGCACAAAGCGTCGTTCCCGCATACAGGCGACTCAGCTCCAAGCTTGGGAGCCTTCGCGCGGCCGCTCCCGAGATCGGCGTCTGGCGCATACCCGGCGGCCTGGCGTACTACAACTACCTCTTGCGGCATTTCACGGGTCTCGATGTGAGTGCGGCCGACGTTCACGAGATGGGACTTCGCGAGGTCGCCCGCGTGCAGGACGAAATCCGTTCCTGTGCCGCCGCGCTGGGGTACCCAAGGGAGTCGCTCTCGATCCCCGGACTCTACGCGAGAATCGCGCAGGACGGCGGTGCGTTGGTCGATGACGCGATCCTCGCCGGGTACGAAGGGCTGATCGAGTTCGCGAAAGCGAACGCTCCCGCCTTCCTTACATCGCTCCCGGTGACGGACGTTGTCGTCGAGCCTGACCCGGTAGGCGGGTTCTATCGGTCGGCGCCTCGCGACGGATCGGCGCCGGCCGCGTTCGGCGCGCAGACGACCGGGACGCAACCCTGGTTCACGATGCCGACCCTCGCCTATCACGAGGCGATCCCCGGGCACCACGTGCAGATCGCGCTTGCTCAGGAGATGGATCTGCCGCTCCTCCTGAGCGAGACGGGCTTCCTCGGCCTCACGGAGGGCTGGGCCCTGTACGCGGAGCGACTGGCGTGGGAGTTCGGCTGGTACGAGGGCGATCCGTACGGGAACCTGGGCCGCCTCCAGTTCGAGCTCATGCGGGCAGCGCGCCTTGTCGTCGATACCGGAATCCATGCCGTGGGGTGGGGAACCGACGACGCGATCGCCTGGTATCAGGAAGCCACGGGCCGGTCGCCCCAGCTCACGCAGTCTGACGTGTACCGCTACGCCGCGTGGCCCGGCCAGGCCGTTTCGTACACGATCGGGTACGTCACGTTGCTCGACCTGCGGGCGAAAGCGCAGAACTCGCTTGGAAGCGCGTTCGATCTCCCATCCTTTCACGACCAGTTGCTCGGGCGCGGAAACCTCCCGCTCGGGATTCTCGTGGCGTGGGTGGAAGACTGGCTCGCGCGGACAGCCGGCTCTCCGTAGGAATGGGGCTGGGTGTCGAGAGCGTGCGCGAGATCGGCTCTATCGCTGTGGATCTACGTGCCTTCGCCACAAGGCGAGCGCGTGCTGCCGCGGATCGACGACGTCGATCTCCTTGTCCGCAAAGAAGGCGTTCGTGTTCGCGAGGTCGCGCACGAGGAGTTCGAGCGCGTCGTCGTTGTAGCGTGGATCGACGGCCTGCGGGAAGTCGATGATCGTGACCGCGCCGTTCCAGTAGAGCATGTTGTACGGCGACAAGTCCGCGTGGACGCGGTGATGGGCGAGGAAGAGATCAACATTCCACAGGATGCGCTGGTAGATGCGGGTGGCCGCATCGAGGTCGAGCTCTACTCCAACAAGAACGGGCGCTGGGTTCTCGATGTCCCCGAGGTACTCCATCAGAATCACAGGTCCTACGCGCTCGATCGGGTCCGGGACATCGGCGCCTGCCGCACGGAGTGTCCGGAGTGTGCTGAGCTCGTGGCTGATCCAGGCGCTGAACTTGTGCGTCTTGCCGTGCTGCGTCTTGTTGCCGAGGGCGCGGAGCACGCGCGCATCGGGGCGAGCCCCGCGCGAACGGCCCTGCTGGTACACGCCATCGCGCTTGAAGCTCCTCGTCTCGAGCGGGCGGTACACTTTCGCGGCGACGAGGTCCCGATCGAGCGAAGGATGGGCGCGACAGCAGAAGACGACGGCTTCCTTGCCGCTCTTGATGGGTCGGACGACCTCGACGATCAAGTGCTCTTCGATCAACGGAGCGAGGTGCTGAAGCAGTTCCTCTTCGACCGTCTTCTCCTCCGGCTGGGCAGGCTTGGGCGGCGCGTTCTTGCGCGGCGGTCGACGCTCGACCTCAGTATCGTCGTAGTAGCGGATGACGCCTCCTCCGACAGCCCATGGCGGCTCGTCGATGCGACGAGTATACCCGCCCAGAAGTTAAGCCTCGTGGGAACCTATCTCGTGCGGCGCGGTAAGATACGACGGACGTACGAAGGGAGATCTATGAGAAGGATGCTCGTGCTCGTTGCGCTCTTGGTCGCTGGCCTCGTTCTCGGCGTTGTCGCTGCGCCGAGGATCGCGGTGGATTTCGCGACGTACACTTACCCGGACGTGGTTTCGGGCATCGCCGTGACCCACACGTTCGTGTTGTCGAACGTTGGCAATGAGGAGCTCGTGATCAGCAAGGTCGAGAGCTCGTGTCACTGCACGACGACCCAGCTGAGTTCGAGTCGCGTCGCGCCCGGGGCGAGCGTCTCGCTGCCCGTCGTGTTCGACACATACGAGTTCGCGGGCCAGATCGACCGTCAGATCGAAGTCACGTCGAACGATCCCGCGACGCCGCGTCTGGACCTGCGCCTGTCGGGACGCGTGCTGCGGCGCGAGGCGCACCACAAGGCGGCGGGTGAGTACTTGAACGAGGTGTACGTCCTGCTCGACGTCCGTGAGCCCGCGGCCTACGCCGCCGGGCATTTCCTCGGTGCGATGAACGTTCCGGCCGGTCAAGCGGCGGCGCTGGCGCGCTTATTGCCTCCATCCCTTCTCTACTTCTGCTACGACCAAGACGGATCGACGGCGCCGGGAGCGGCGACGGCGCTGCGGGCCGGCGGGCTGGCCGTGGTCCGAGTCATCCAGGGGGGGATCGCCGCGTGGAGCCAGCGGCAGCCGTGGTCGTCCCTGCTCGCTGCGGGAGCCGACGCCACGTGGGGCCTCTTCCTCGACGCGAGCGGGGCGCGTGGCAACTACGCCGGATCGTCTTCCGCCGTTGTGAACATCGCCTCTGTGGGCTACTTCCTGACGATCGACCTCCGCTCAGCCGCTGCGTTCGCGCTCGGGCATCTCGCCGGAGCGGTCAACATGACGGAAGCGTCGGCCACGAGCTACGTCGCCGGGCTGCCGGGCGACGTGAAGGTTCTGCTTGTCTCCGATCGCGGCGCCGAGAGCGACCGCCTCGCCCAGACGCTGTTGCGCCAGAGAAGCGGCGTGTCGAGCCTCCTCGGCGGGCTGGTCGAGTGGCAGGGACAGCACGGGAACCTGCTGCTCGTTGCGTCCGCGCCGTAGGCGGCACGATCGAGCCTCAGGCGGGAGCTGAGAGCCGAAAGGGTTCGGCCGGAGCGGGGCGCGCAGAGGCGACTCCTACGGGCCGTGGGCGGTCAGAGCTTCGTGGGCCTTCCGCAGCCACTCCACGATCTCGATCTTCTGCGGGCACGCCGCCTCGCACGCCCGGCACGCGACACAGCGGTCGGCGCGGTTCTCCGGCTTCACGAACGCGTCATTCCCGTACGTCCGCTGCATCCGTGCGAGGTCGTCGTAGGCGAGGGCATCGTTGTACATGGTGAAGATCCGCGGGATCGTCACGCCGTGCGGGCAGGGCTGGCAGTAGCGGCACCGCGTACACGGGATTGGGGCGAGAGCGCGATAGGCGTCGCGGGCACGGTGGACGAGCGCAAGCTCCGAGGCCGAGAACGAGCCAACGGCCGAGCGGTCGGCGCTCGCCAGGTTCTCCTCGACATGACCCATCGTCGACATCCCGGAGAGGACGAGCGAGACGTCGGAGTCGTTCCACACCCACTGGAGGGCCCAATCAGCCTGCGTCCGCCTTGTTGGCGAGCTGTTCCAGACGGCCTCGACCTCGCGCGGCGCCGGGCGCGTGAGGGATCCTCCGCGCAGGGGCTCCATCACCACGACTCCCAGCCCGCGAGCGGCGGCGTAGCGTAGCCCCTCGGTGCCTGCCTGGAATTCGACGTCCATGAAGTTGTACTGGATCTGGCAGAAGTCCCAGTCGTACGTGTCGACGATCTTGCGGAAGGTGTCGAGGTCGTCGTGAAACGAGAACCCGAGGTGGCCGATCCGTCCGTCCGCCATGGCGCCTTCCGCCCAGCCGAGGACGTCAAGGTCGTATAGCTTGGGCCACTGCGTCCGATTCAGGCCGTGGAGAAGGTAGAAGTCCACCGACTCGGTCTCGAGACGCTTGCGCTGCTCGTCGAGGAACCGATCGAAGTCCTCGCGCTTCTCGACGAGCCACGTCGGCATCTTCGTCGCCAAGCCCACGCGATCGCGATAGCCGTCGCGCAGACAGCGGCCGACAAACCGTTCGGACTGCTCGTTGTGGTAAGGCCACGCCGTATCGACGTAGTTGACGCCGCGGTCGATGGCCGTGCGAATCATCCGCGTCGCGAGCTCCTCGTCGATCTTCGCGTGGTCTCCGTCCAGAATCGGCAGTCGCATCGCTCCGAAGCCGAGAGCCGAGGGTTTCCAGTCGAGTCGTCCGAACGGTCGATACTGCATCCAGCCTCCCAACGCATCGTCGGCGAACCCGACATGCGGATCAAGAGAGACGCCGCGGCCGAGCCGGGGCGTCTTCGGTGACGTTCGACGGGGCTCCTACAGGGGGCGCACCGGCTCGCAGATGTCGACCTGCCACTTCTTCTCCAGATGCGTGGCCGGGTCGTTGAGGTACATCTCGTAGCACATTCGCTCGTCGGGCTGGTAGCCGCTCGTCGGCATCCACTCCATCAGCTTGTCCCACGCCTCGCCGAACTGGGTGACATCGATCTCGACGTGGGCGACCGCGAACAGCCCGCCAGGCACCTTCATCGCTCCGATGTCGCCGTCGCCCTTCGTTCCCGGTGGCACGGTCAGGCACGCGTCGGAGCGCAGCTTCGACGGGTCTGTGACCTCCGGGCTGTCGTGGTAAACGGCAAGCGACTTGGTCTCCGGGAACCGTACGAGCCCGCGCGGCCCAGCCCACTTGAAGATTCGGTCGAATGCCTCGCCGATCATGTTGTAGGCGCCGATGTGTCGCGCGTAGACGACGTTCCACTCCGGCATCTGCTTCACTTCCACACTGAACTTCATCGGGATCCTCCTCGTGTCTCTGATGGGCGCA
>JBFYRA010000019.1:0-9552 GCA_041302485.1 Candidatus Bipolaricaulota bacterium | reverse complement strand
GTCGTCACCGAATCCGCGCGAGGGCCTGCCCCGCCTTGACTTGAGTGCCCACGGCCACGGCGATCTCTTCGATGACTCCGGAGACGGCGGCCTTCACCTCAATCTCCATCTTCATTGCCTCGAGGACAACCACCACGTCACCAGCTCGCACCGACTTCCCCGCCGTCGCCGGGATACGCAAGACGAGCCCTGGCAGCGGCGCTGTGATCGAGGCGCCTCCCTCTGGGGCCGTCGGGCGCGCCAGCGGGCTCGCCTCGTCTTCCGACACGGTGAACGCGTAGGAGACACCGTTGACCGTCGCCTGGCCGTCGTCGAGAGTAACCCGGTACTCGCGCTCTCCCAACTGGATCCGAAGCTCGCCCGCCTCCGCGGCTGGCTTGCCAGCCGGCTCGCCGGTCGGCTCGCCGGCGGGCGCGGCGTTCTTGCGGATCATCACGCGTGCTTGGCCCTTGAGGAACTCCACGCCCTTGCTGCCGCAAGTCGCCACGATGAAGACGTTCTCGTCCGTGGCGGCAAGCTTCTCGCGTTGCAGCGTGGCTCGCGCCGGGGCGATTCCCTTCTGCGGGTCCGCGTCGTCGAGCGCAAGCGGGCTCTCGGTCGTCGGCGGCAATCCGAGCTGTTCCGAGGCGAGGCGCACGACCTCCGGATCGGGCGCCACGGGCGTTCGCCCGAAGTACCCGAGGACCATCTTGCCGTACCCGTCGGCCAGCTTCTTCCACGGGCCGAGGAAGACGTTGTTGTAGGCCTGCTGGAAGTAGAACTGCGACACCGGTGTCACGGACGTGCCAAAGCCGCCGCGGCGCACGGTGTCGCCCATGGCGGCGATGACCTCGGGCAGGCGGTGCAGTGTCCCGTTGTCACGCATCATCTGCGTGTTCGCCGTCAGCGCGCCGCCGGGCATCGGCGAGAACGGGATGAGCGGTTCGACCGCCCGTGCCTCGGGAGGAACGTCGTAGTCCTTCATGCACTCCTTGAGGACTTCCTCGGCCTCCAAGACCTTGCCGATGTCAAACCCGAGATCTACATCCCGCCCGCGAAGCGCGTGCCAAAGCGTGGCGATGTCCGGCTGGCACGTTCCGCCCGACACGGGCGCCAGCGAGACATCGAGGGCGTCAGCGCCGGCGTCGATGGCGCTGAGGTAGGCCGCAAGGCCGATGCCGGCGGTCTCGTGCGTGTGGAACCGCAGTTCGACCTTGGAACCCAAGAGCTCGCGCGAGCGGCGGATCGTCTCGCCGACCACGAACGGCGTCGCGGTTCCCGAGGCGTCTTTGAAGCACACCGAGTGGTAGGGAATGTCGGCGTCGAGGATCTGTCGAAGGACATCGAGGTAGAACTCTGGTGTGTGGGCGCCGTCAAGGCCCGGCGGCAGGCCCATCATGGTGACGACCACCTCGTGGTGCAGGCCGGCTTCGACGATGCATCTCCCGCTGTGCACCAAGTTCTGCACGTCGTTCAGGGCGTCGAAGTTGCGGATCGTGCTGATGCCATGCTTGGCGAAGAGCTGGGCGTGGAGGCGAATCACGTCGCTGGGCTGAGACTCGAGGCCCACGACGTTGATTCCGCGCGCCAGTGTCTGCAGATTCGCGTCCGGCCCCGCGGCCGCTCGAAACGCGTCCATCACGTCGAACGCGTTCTCGTTTGCGTAGAAGAACGCAGACTGGAACGACGCGCCCCCGCCTGACTCGAAGTGCAGAATCCCGGCTCTCCGCGCCGCCTCGACCGCCGGCAGGTAGTCGCGCGACAGGACGCGCGAGCCATAGACCGACTGGAATCCGTCCCGGAACGCCGTCACC
Source organism: Candidatus Bipolaricaulota bacterium (assembly GCA_041302485.1). GTDB lineage: Bacteria > Bipolaricaulota > Bipolaricaulia > UBA7950 > UBA9294 > CAIOGO01. Next base: position 7,759 of record JBFYRA010000019.1, on the reverse strand, counting down.
ATCAGGTGGATCTTCTTCGTCATCGTCTTCCCTTGTCCCTGCGCCCACGGGCAATCGCGATCACGGCCGCCACCTCGGCGAGGTCGTCCCCACTGCGCTCTGCGTGGCGCGCGACGCGGCCCGCGACGCGGCCGAGCAACAACACCAGGACGACGAGAAGCGCCAAGAAGAGGAACGTGAAGCTCATGCCCACGATCGACACCGTCAACCCATCGCGCATACGTCACCACCTGAGACCCAATGCATGCACCCGCGGTCGTCGCAGACCTGGAGGCGCAGATCCTCCGCCAGGTCGACGGCCGTTCCAGAGAGCGTCCCCTGGGGGGCCACGACCTTGATAGGGTCGCCGATCCCGGTCATTTTTGCGAGGACCTCGCGGCGCAACGCGTCGAGATGCGTCGTCGCGAGCCGATCGAGAAACCGAGCCGCAACGTCTTGTGCAATGGCTGCGGCGTCGAGCGATCGCCCCGTAGAGACCGAAAGCGACGTCGCCGGACGGTCGATGGCCGCAAGCTCGGCGGCCGTCATGTTGACGTTGATTCCTACGCCGACGATGGCCGCTGTTGCCCGAGGTCCCTCGTAGGTCGCCTGCGCGAGGATTCCAGCGACCTTCCGCCCGTCTACCAAGACGTCGTTGGGCCACTTGAGCGTGGACGCAACGCCTGCACGCTCGATGGCGTCACACACCGCAAGCGCCATCGTCAACGTGAGCACGCCGGGAAGCGCCGAGGCGGGCACAGGCGGAAACGCCTTGACGACGCAGCTCATGTACACATTACCGCCAGAAGGCGAGTGCCAGCGCCTGCCGAGCCGCCCGCGTCCCGTCGTCTGCGCGGCGGCCGACACGAACGTACCGTGAGGCAACTCGGGCAGGTGGCGCGCCGCGTAGGCGTTGGTGGAATCGACCTCGTCGAGAGAGACCCATTGGGAGATCGCGCCATCGTCGTGGTGCGCGCGGGCGCCATCAACGTGGCTGGAAGAAAAAGAGCCCGCGCGTCGGATCGTCTCCCGACTCGCGCGCTCGCCGCTCGTCACGCCCCCTCACCCTCCCGTTGAAGAAAAGTGTATCCGTCTCCCAGGGATGCGCAATTCGGAACTTGATCTACACACGCCTGACAGGACTCTGAACTCGGCAACGCTTCGCGTTGCTCAGGAGTCTGCTGACTTGCGTGGCTGCAGACTCGTAGTTCCAAGCGGCCGTGCGAGGCCCGCACGGCGCGTTGCTCTCTTTTCCACGCAGGCGTGTACCATGCCCGTCGGAGGCCATCATGCCACGGAACGTCGAGGTCAAGGCGCGAGTGCGAGATGCGAGAGCGGTCGAACTGCGAGTTCGGGCGCTGTCGGACGCGCCGGTCGTCGTGCTCGAACAGGAAGACACGTTCTACAACGTCTTGGACGGCCGCCTGAAGCTGCGCGTCTTCCCTGATGGGAAGGGCGAGCTCATCGCCTATCGCCGGCCGGACGCGGTGGGGCCCAAGACCTCGGAGTACCTCATCTTCCGCACGTCTCGTCCACACGATCTGGCGCGAGTCCTCGAGCGCGCGCTCGGCGTGCGAGGTGAAGTCCGCAAGCGCCGGCTTCTCTACCTCGTCGGGCAGACGCGCGTGCACCTCGACGAGGTCGACGGGCTCGGCGCGTTCCTCGAGCTCGAGGTTGTCCTCGATGACGAACAGGCGGAGGCCGAGGGCGAAGCGATCGCCCGGCGGCTCCTTGCCGACCTCGGAGTTCGCGACGAAGACCGCGTCGCGAAGGCGTACATCGACCTTCTCGAGGCGGAGAGAGAAGGATGAATCTGCGGACATTCGCGACGGTGGGTGACTTCCTACGTGTCGTCGGCCCGACGCTCTACGCGAGCGAGGCGGAGAACTCCCTCCTTCTGGGAGTCGCTCAGCGATTGGCCGACGGCCACCGCTACGGCGACGACGCGCCGTTCTTCGCCTGCGTTGAGGAAGCCGGCGAGTTCCCCGTGATCGCCCTGCGCACGCCACCGTACAACCTTCTCCTCTGCGCCGACGAAGCGCACTCGAGCGGCCTCGCGTGCCTCTGCGACTCCCTTGCCGACGCGGGCGCGACGCTTCCGGGCGTCCACGGCCGAGTGGATGTCGCGACGACGTTCGCGGCGATCTGGGTCGCGAAGGTCGGCGTGAGAGCCGAGGCGGGAATGGGACAGCGGCTGTATCGCCTCGATCGGGTGCTGGCCCCGAGTGGCGTCTCCGGTCGCGCGCGGTGGGCACGGGAAGCCGATCTGGACCTCCTTGCCGAGTGGGCTGGATCGTTCATCGACGAGGCGGTGCCGAACGACCCGAAGCACGATGTTCGCGGGATGATCGAACGGTCCGTCGCCGCGCAGGGCCTGCTCGTTTGGGAGAGCGGCGAGCCGGTTTCGATGTGTGCTCGGATGCGGCCGACCGCGCACAGCGCGTCGATCAGCCTTGTCTACACGCCGCCCGCCTTCCGTGGGCGTGGCTACGCCTCGGCGTGCGTCGCCGAGCTGAGTCAACGCATCCTCGACTCCGGGAAAGCCTACTGCACGCTGTTCACCGATCTCGCGAACCCAACGTCGAACGCGATCTACCAGGCGATCGGGTACCGCCCGCTAGGCGACTTCCGCGAAGTCCGTTTCTCCTAGTCTGCGACGGGTACAGCTCCACCGCAGAGCGCGCGGAGAAGTTGCGAGAGTGCTAGGACCGAAGCCTCCGCTGTGCTTTCGCTTCACATCCCTCGATGGGCGCGAAGTCCCTCGCCTAGTCTCCGATGCGCAGGAAGACCCAGGCGACCGCGGCGACAAGAGCGACGACGGACGCGAGGATTGCGACTCCAAGGCCGGGCATCCCCGACCCGGCCGGCGGCGGGACAAACGTTGCGACGGGCCGCTCGGGCTTCTCTCGTCCGACCAGGGCAAGCTCGGGCGTCGGAGGTGCCGGCTCCGACGCCGGCAGTTCCTGCAATGTCAGCTCTGGCGCAGCCAGCTCGGGCGCGGCGAGCGCCGGCGAAGGAGCGGCTGGCGGCTTGCGCAGGGCAAACGAGTCGAGGATCTCATCCGGCGTGAGCTCAAACGTCGTCTCCGTAGCTCTGGCCACAGCGATGATGTCGACGAAGACCTCCTCCGCGGCAACCGCGACGCGGGCGTAGAAGTTGCGGTCCTCGATGGCGATGACCGAACCCTCGACGCGTTCTGGCGCGAGCGGGCGCGGAACGGCACCGCCGCCGCCGAGGACGAGATAGACGACGCCGTCCTTCTCGATCCGCTCGTAGTTGTGGGCGTGGCCGTTGAACACGATATCCACGCCCGACTCGACGAAGATCGGGTGGTAGATTGTCTCGTAGCCGTAGCCGCTTCCGTGGTAGGCGTCCGAGGAGAAGACGGGATGATGGAAGATGACGAACTTCCAGGGCTCCGGGCCGGCGAGCTCGGCCCGCGCGTAGGCCTGCTGCTCGAGGATACGGTCGGCACGTGTCGCCGCGGTGTCCAGTCCCACGATCACGAGGTCGCCCCAGCGAAGCGTCCACCATCGCTCGTCGTTCTGCCCCGCCCCCGCGGGATGAGCAAACGCACTGTAGTAGGAAATGCTGTTCTTCTCGTGATTGCCGAGCACGGGGAGGAACGGCGCGGCCAGGAGCATCGGCTCGAAAGCGTCAAACCACGGCTCCCAGTAGTAAGAGTTCGGCGTCTCGACGAGGTCTCCGGCATGGAGAACGAAATCGAAGCCGCCGGAGCGCGCGGAGTCGAAGGCGACGGCATTGCCGACCACGGCGAGCCGATCTGTTCCCTCCCACTGCCACTGTGTGTCCGCGAGGACGGCGAACGTTGCGGGCTGTCCGCGGTTCGGCGCGGTTCGGAAGTGTCCGATCGGACTTGTCGTCACGTCCGGCCCGCTCTGCACGGTCACGCGGTAGACGTAGGCCGTCGCGGGCTGGAGGTTGTCAACGAGAACGTCGACCTGACCGTGCGCGTCGTCGGCCGGCGCATCGACGACCATCCTCCGCGCGGGCGCGGAGCCACGAGCGTCGGGCGTGACGGGGGCGATCTCGAGCGTCGCCGGGAGCGCCGGGCTGACGACCCACGAGATGGCGATCGAATCGACGTCCGGGGCGCCGGAATAGGGACCCCGAGCGAGGGGAGTCGCGGACGTTGTCTGCACTGTCGCCGCGGCCGCACCGGCCGCGCTGGCCGTGAGCAAGACGATCAGGATCAGGCAACAGAGGACGGTGCGCTTCATCGGCCACCTCCGAAACGCCGGAGCGTACCTCGAACGGAGCAACATGCCAAGGCATGACAGGCCCGCGAAGTCTGGTCACGTGGCCCTGCGGCGTCTATTCTCTTGCCCTCGGGAGGTGGCATGCCCAAGGCTCGGAAGTGGCGGTTCATCTTCTCGTCAACGCGCGCCTTCTACCGCGAGGGGCGGCGTCTGCCGGGGTACTCGCGGCTCGACTTCCTCCACGGCTACGTCTACTCACGCTGGCCGTACTTCTACATCGGCACGGCGACGGGCGAGCGGCCGATTCCCGTCGTTCTGCGCCCGGTCGTCCGCCTCGGCGCTTGGCTTGCAGGCAGAAGACGCCGTTCGCCGTCGTCGGGCCGCGATGCGTTCGCCGATCGCTACCACGGGAAGGTCGTGCCGCTCGATCACGCCGAGCGTCTGGTGTCTCTCGATCGAGACATCGAACTCCGCGGCATCGAACAGGTCATCCCTTACCCGACGGCACGCGACATTGTGCTCACGCATCCCGACCACATCGTGGCGCTCGATTGCCCGTGCCGCGCGGAGAGGGAGAATCCCTGCCTCCCGCTCGACGTCTGCCTCATCGTTGGCGAGCCGTTCGCGAGTTTCATCGCCGAGCATCATCCGGGGCGCTCGCGCTGGATCGCGCAGTCGGAGGCGATCGAGATCCTGCGCGCCGAGCACGAGCGCGGCCACGTGCATCACGCGTTCTTCAAGGATGCCATGCTCGACAGGTTCTACGCAATCTGCAACTGCTGCTCGTGCTGTTGTGGCGCGATGCAGGCGTTTGCGCACGGCGTGCCGATGCTTGCATCGTCGGGCTACGTCGCGTCCTGCAGCCGGGAGCGGTGCGTCGCATGCGGCCGTTGCGCCGAGGTGTGTCCGTTTGGTGTCCTCACGGTCCGGGACGGGACCCTGGCGATCGACGCCGAACGGTGTATGGGATGTGGGGTCTGCGTCTCGAAGTGTCCCGCAGCCGCGTTGTGCCTCGTTCGCGATCCCGCGAAGCCTGAGCCGCTTGACGTGCGGCAGTTCCCGTCCGATGCGACGCGGCCTGTTGGATCTGCCGCGCCTTCGGATCTAGACTCCACGCCATGACCTCGCCGAGGGACCGCGTCCGAACGAAGATCGTCTGCACGCTCGGGCCGGCGTCTCGCGCGCCGGAGATCGTGCGCTCGCTCCTCGCCGAGGGCATGAGTGCCGCACGGATCAACTACTCGCATGGCGATCAGACCGGACATGCGGAGACCGTGGCACGCGTTCGCGCGGAGGCGGATCGGATCGGCGAGCCGGCGGCCGTGCTTGCCGACCTTCAAGGTCCGAAGATCCGACTCGGCGAGTTGGCCCATCCGATCGACGCGATCGCCGGACAACGTCTGACGCTCATCGCGGCGGCGCGCGCTGATGGTCATGACGGAGTCCTCCCGCTGCCTCATCCCGAGGTACTCAGAGCTGTTAAGGTCGACGGACGACTCTTGTTCGATGACGGAGCGATGGAGGCCGTCGTGCGCAGCGCGCGCGGCGACCGAGTTGAGATTGAGATCGTGGTCGGCGGTCGCCTGTCGTCGCGCAAGGGTGTCGCGGCGCCCGGCGCGACGCGTCGCATCGCGGCGCTGACCGAGAAGGACCGCGACGACGCGGCGCACGCGGTAATGTGCGGAGTGGACTTCGTCGCCCTTTCGTTCGTCCAGTCCGCGGCCGACGTGACATCGCTCCGAGCATTGCTCGACTCTCTTCCCGGCGGACGAGCCGTCGGAACCGTTGCGAAGATCGAAACGCGGGCGGCGATCGAGGAACTCGATGACATCCTGCGCGCCGCGGACGCCGTGATGGTGGCGCGCGGCGACCTTGGGGTCGAGATCTCGCCTCAGGAAGTGCCGATGCACCAGAAGGACATCATCCGCCGCGCGAACCGGCTCGGCGTTCCCGTGATCACGGCGACCCAAATGCTGCAGTCCATGGTCGAGAACCCGCGGCCGACGCGGGCCGAGGCAAGCGACGTCGCCAACGCGATCCTCGATGGCACCGACGCGATCATGCTGTCGGCGGAGACGGCGATCGGCAAGTATCCGCTTGAGGCAGTTGCGATGATGCGCGAGATCGCCGCGATCGCCGAGACGCAGATGCCGTGCCGCTTCGGGCAGCCCGCATTCCGCGACCTCGAGCACGTTCACCCGGTCACCGATGCGATCAGCGACGCCACCGTGCGCGTCGCTGAGGAAGTCGGGGCGCGTCTCATCGCCACGTCGACATGGTCCGGCTACACAGCGAGGCAGATCGCCCGCGAGCGGCCGCGTCTCCCGATCGTCGCTCTCACTCCAAACGAGAGCGTGATGCGTCAACTTGCTCTCACCTGGGGCGTTGAGGCGGTACGCATTCCGGAGTACGCGGGGACGGACGAGATGCTCGACCTTGTCTCTCGCACGCTCAAGGAGTCCGGGTGGGCGTCGGCCGGCGACGTGGTCGTCGTGAGCGCTGGGATCCCGTTCGGCGGCGGCGGGAAGACGAACTTCCTCAAGGTGCATCGCATCTGACAGGGGCGCCCAGCCTCGCTGACTTCTGAAGAGGCGGCGTGCCGAAGCCGAACGCGCTCGACCGGCCCCCCGATCGAGCGCGCGAGCGAGACACTCAGTACGACCTACGCGTACAGAACGACGACGGGGGCCAACGCGATGGCAACGAGCGCGCCGAGGACGATCCAAATCATCATGTCCTGCCTCCTTTCGAGTGTGGGAGCCCTCGAATCGCCGCAAGGAAGGCGATTCCGAGGACAATCCAGACGGGCGTCATGTGCTCCTCTCTCCGTCCGGTAGATCCGCGAACAGCGACTTCATTTGCCGACGGTATTCATCGAACGCTCGGCGGCCCGCCGCAGTCAGTTTGACCATCGTGTGGGGCTTCCGATCGACGAAGTCCTTGACGATCTCGACGTAGCCGGCGTCTTCCAGTCTTGAGAGATGTGACGAGAGGTTTCCCCAGGTGAGGTCGGTCGTCTGCATGAGGAAGACCACGTCGGCGCTCTCGACGACGTACAGATGGGCCATGAGGATGAGACGCGCCGGCTCGTGGATGACCCGGTCGATCTCAAGCTTCTGAGGTTCTGTGGGCCTACGCATGATCGGGACTCCCTGGCTCGCCGCTCGCCGTGCGGATGCGCGCCGTACGGAGGAAGCGAACGAGGAGAGTGGCACCGATCACGGCGCTGCAGAACGCCGCGACTCCGAAGGTGATGGCACGCGGGAAGTGCAGTGAGGTCCCTTCTAGCCAGGTCCCTCCGAACTCCGCCGCGGAGAAGAGGACACCGTGGGCCAGAATACGAGGGAACTCCATGAACAGGGCGATCAGCGCGAGCGGGATGAGGACCAGTCCCGCCGCGACGGCGGACACCGTGACGCGTGAGACAGGGGCCGCAAAGGGGTTCCCTGGCCGGCCGCCGAGGGCTGTCAGAAGAACTAGCGCCAGCGTCGCCGCAACACAGACAGCGAGGGCAATCCTGGTTGTTCGGATGCGGCGCACGCGCTCCGCTGCGAAGCGGA
>JBFYRA010000011.1:0-4581 GCA_041302485.1 Candidatus Bipolaricaulota bacterium | reverse complement strand
GGCACCATGGACTAGCGCCAGCGCGGACAGGCTGCTCGCGCCGGCCACCAGGGCGCCCCACTCGGGGTCGGCTCGGACATGCCAGGGCCGAGAGAGCTCAGCGACCCCTTGAGGCGGCCCCAGGGACCGGCTCCATCAAGGCCATTCCCGGACTCATCGATCTCCGAGATCAACGGAGAGAGCCGCACCAGGTGCGCGTCCTCGTCGAGAGATCGCCTGTCGTGTCGTACACTCGGAGCCATGGCCTCATACCGGCTTGAGACCGAGCTCAAGGACTTCGTGCGCGAGGCGGTCGTCACTGCCTACCGCAGCGTTCCCGGCCTCGCTTCGCCAGTCCCGACCGGTTCGGAGCCCCGCTGCGACATCCGGCCGAGTGAGCGGGCCGAGTTCGGCGACTACTCGGCGAACCTGGCGATGCTCGAGGCGAAGAGACGCGGGCTCGTCCCGCGCGAACTGGCGGCGGCGATCGCTCAAGAGCTCGACGGCTCCCCCGGAATCGAACGCGTCGAGGTCGCTGGACCGGGGTTCATCAACCTCTTCGTTGCCCCAAGCCGAATCCAAGACGCGCTGCGACGCCTTCTTCTCGCCGGCCCCGCATTCGGCACGTGGGACATCGGGCGCGAGAAGAGACTCCAGGTCGAGTTCGTCAGCTCGAACCCGACCGGCCCCTTGACCGTCGGTCACGGCCGGCAAGCCGCGCTCGGCGACGTCCTCGCGTCCCTGTTCGCGCGCCTCGGCTACTCCGTGGAGCGCGAGTACTACTTCAACGATGAAGGTCGGCAGGTCGATCTGCTCGCGGAGTCTCTCTGGATCCGCTACCGCGAGCTCTTCGGCGAGACGCGCGAGATCCCCGAGGGCGGCTATCAGGGCGAGTACCTGCGCGACATCGCGGCCGACGTGCGAACCACTGTCGGAGAAGCGTTCCCGGAGTTCGACGACGAAGCGCGCCGGCGGTTCCGCGGCGAGGCCGTGACGCGCATCAGCGAGGGCATTCGCGTCGACCTCGACAAGCTCGGGATTCGCTTCGATGTCTATTTCAGCGAGACGTCGCTGCACACTGCGGGCAAGGTCGACGCAGCGCTCGCCTCTCTGCGCGACAGCGATGCCGCCTACGACAAGGACGGCGCCGTCTGGCTGCGCGCCGACCACGTCGCCGGCGGCAAGGACTCGGTTCTCATCCGCAGCGACGGACGGCCGACGTACCTGATGGTCGACATCGCCTATCACCTTGAGAAACGGGCGCGCGGCTTCGACCGCGTGATCGACGTCCAGGGCGCCGATCACATCGTCGAACAGGCATGCATGAAGGCCGCGCTGGCCGCGCTCGGCTTCCCGGCGGACTTCCTCGGCTACGCCGTGCACCAGTTCGTCAGCCTGAAAGAAGCGGGCGTCGCACAGAGGATGTCGACCCGCGCCGGACGGTTCGTCACGCTGCGCGACCTGGTCGACGACATCGGCCCCGACGTCGTGCGCTACTTCATGATCTCGCGCAAGCCCGAGGCGCACCTCGAGTTCGACCTCGACCTCGCGAAGAGCCAGTCGCTCGACAACCCGGCAACGTACATCCAGTACGCGCACACGCGGATCGCGTCCTTGTTCCGCAAGGCGGGAGCGCTCGCGGAGGGCGTCGAGGCGGCCGACCTCGCGCCGCTCGATTCGAGCGACGACCTCACCTTGATCAAGAAACTCGACCTCTTCCCGGAGATCGTCCGCTCCGCGGCCGAGCAGTTCGCGCCGCACTTCGTCGCCGAGTACGCGCTCGACGTCGCGCGGTCGTTCCACGGCTATTACGACCGGAATCGCATCCTCGGCGAGAGAGAGCCGCTGGCGCGGGCCAGATTGGCGCTCCTCTCCGGAGTCCGCGGCGCGCTGCGTGAGTCGCTCGCCATCCTCGGCATGTCCGCGCCGGAGGAGATGTAGATGGCTTGGCTCGATCGACTGCGCTCGGGGCTCAAGCGGGCCCGTACCGCGCTCACCGAGCCGGTGTCGAACGTGCTGCGCGGGAAGACGGCCCTCGATGCGGCGCAGGTTGAAGAACTTGAGGAACTGCTCATCGCCGGCGACGTCGGCGGCCGCCTCGCGGCGAGCCTCGTCGAGGAGCTGGCCGAGACGTGTCGGCGCGAGAAGACGGACGCGCTCGAGACCTTGCGGCGAATCCTCCTCGCGCGGCTCGACGGCGGAGAGCGACGACTGGCTCTACGCACGGACGGCTCGCCGACCGTCGTCCTCGTCGCCGGCGTGAACGGAGCCGGGAAGACGACGACGATCGCCAAGATCGCGGCCCACCTTCACGAGGAGAACCCCGAGCTTGCGATCACGTTCGCCGCGGCGGACACATTCCGCGCCGCGGCCGTCGAGCAGCTTGCCGTGTGGGCCGAGCGCATCGGAGCGGACGTCGTGCGCCAGCAGACAGGCGCAGATCCGGCGGCCGTCGTGTTCGACGCGCTCGACCGCGCCGTGCGGAAGGGCGGCGTCTTGTTCATCGACACGGCGGGCCGACTCCAGACGAAGCACAACCTCATGGAGGAATTGAAGAAGATCGAACGGACGGTCACGAAGAAGCTCGGGCGGGCGCCGGACGAGCGCCTGCTTGTGATCGACGCAACCACCGGGCAGAATGGCATTGCGCAGGCAGAGCGGTTCCATGACGCCATCGGGCTCACGGGCCTCGTCCTGACGAAGCTCGATTCGACGGCAAAGGGCGGCGTCGTCCTCGCGATTCGCGAGACTCTCAAGCTACCCATCCTGTTCGTCGGCGTCGGCGAGACCGCGGAGGATCTGCACGTGTTCTCGGCGAGCGACTTTGTCGACGCGATGTTCCCGTAGGGACTCGCTCCAGCGGCTCGCCATGCATGGAGGTGCACGAAGGATGAAGAGCGTCTACTTCTTCAGCAAAGAGGAGACCGACGGCGACGCGAAGATGAAGAGCCTCCTCGGCGGCAAGGGCGCCAACCTGGCCGACATGGCCAAGCTGGGGATCCCTGTCCCACCGGGGTTCACGATCACGACGGAAGTCTGCGCCTACTACCAGGAGCACGACGGCCAGACTCCGAAAGGACTCGAAGCCGAGGTCGAGGAGCACCTGAAGAAGCTCGAGAAGGCGGCGGGCAAGAGGTTCGGCGATCCGAAGAACCCGCTCCTCGTCTCGGTGAGATCCGGCGCCGCGGCGTCGATGCCGGGCATGATGGACACGATCCTGAATCTCGGCCTGAACGACGAGACGGCGCGCGGCCTCGCCGCGGCATCGGGCAACGAACGGTTCGCGTACGACTCCTACCGCCGCCTCGTTCAGATGTACGGCGACGTCGTCATGGGACTCAAGCCGGAGACCGAAGCCGACCCCGACCCGTTCGAAGAGATCCTCGACGAGCTGAAAGAGGAGAAGAAGGCGAAGCTCGACACCGACCTCTCGGCCGACGATCTGAAGACGCTGGTCGAGCGGTTCAAGGCGGCAATCCAGAAGAAGACGGGCAAGACGTTCCCGCAGGATCCGAAGGAACAGCTCTGGGGCTCGATCTACGCCGTGTTCCGCTCGTGGAACAACCCGCGCGCGGCCAAGTACCGCGAGCTGTACGAGATCAAGGGACTCCTCGGCACGGCCGTCAACGTCCAGGCGATGGTGTTCGGCAACATGGGCGACGGCTGCGGCACGGGCGTCGCGTTCACGCGGAACCCGTCGACCGGCGAGAACCTGTTCTACGGCGAGTACCTCATGAACGCGCAGGGCGAGGACGTCGTCGCCGGCATCCGCACGCCTCATCCGATCACCGAGCTCGAGAAGGACATGCCGACGTGCTACCGCGAGCTCGTCGCCATCCGCGAGAAGCTCGAGTCGCACTACCGCGAGATGCAGGACGTCGAGTTCACGATCGAGCGCGGCACCCTGTACATGCTGCAGACGCGCAACGGCAAGCGCACGGCCGCCGCCGCCGTGCGGATCGCGGTCGAGATGGCGGACGACAAGATGATCGACAAGAAAGAAGCGCTGCGGCGCGTCACGCCAGAGCAGATCGATCAGCTTCTCCATCCGACGTTCAACACGAAGGAAGAGAAGAAGGCGCCCGTCCTGACGCGCGGCCTCCCGGCGAGCCCGGGCGCCGCGAGCGGCGCCGTCGTCTTCTCGGCCGAGGCCGCCGAAACGGCTGCCGCGCAGGGCAAGCGCGTCATCCTCGTGCGCATCGAGACCTCGCCGGAGGACATCGGCGGGATGAACGCCGCGCAGGGCATCCTGACCGCGCGCGGCGGCATGACGAGCCACGCGGCTGTCGTCGCCCGCGGAATGGGCAAGTGCTGCGTCGCCGGCGCCGGCGACCTCGCGATCCACTACGCGAAGGGCTACCTCGCCGTCGGCAAGCAGACCGTGAAGGCCGGCGACTGGATCAGCCTCAATGGAACCACGGGCACCGTGTACGTTGGCGAGATCCCGACGGTCGAACCGGAGCTCTCCGGCACGTTCGGAATCCTGCTCGGCTGGGCCGACGAAGTGCGCCGCCTCGGCGTCCGCACGAACGCCGACACGCCGAACGACACGGCGACGGCCGTGCGGTTCGGCGCCGAAGGCATCGGCCTCTGCCGCACCGA
>JBFYRA010000167.1:0-5642 GCA_041302485.1 Candidatus Bipolaricaulota bacterium | reverse complement strand
GGAGACCGCGAGACCTTCCTTGCCGCTGAGCAGCTCGGAGTGGACGAGGCGATCAAGAAGGCGCGGATGCAGGTTGACCGGCTCCTGGATGCACTGGAGAACGGCGCCGAAACCTCGACGGCGATCCGCGGGCGGATCGAGGAACGCGAGCGGGAGCTCGAACTCCTGAAGGCCAAGCGCCTCACCCTCCGCCTGGAAGAGGCAGGCGAGTTCCCGCGGCGGATTGAGATTGCTCGAGTGCTGCCCTACATCGAGAGTCTGAAAGAGACGCTGGCGACTGCGCCGACGCGCACACAGCGCTTCATCCTGAAGTCGTTCATCAAGACGATCACTGTGACGAGGACCGAGATCGCTATCGAGTTCACACTGCCCGCAGAAGAGAGAGTCCCCGGCTCTGCCGAGGACTCCGTTCTTGGTACGGTGACATCTGGTACGCCCGACAGGACTTGAACCTGTGACCTTTGGCGCCGGAGGCCAACGCTCTAATCCACTGAGCTACGGGCGCATGGCGATCCTTCTGGGATCGCTGGGGAGTTCCACCGGCCTTGCCGTTGTGGAACTCCTTAGCTGAACAGCGCCAGCCGTTCAGCCTGGCGGAGAGGGCGGGATTTGAACCCGCGGAGGAGCGTTAACCCCTCGACGGTTTAGCAAACCGTTGTCTTTGACCGCTTGACTACCTCTCCGACGGCGGGATTCTACCGCGCTGCCGGAACCTCGGCAAACACCTGCGCTCTCATCGAGCGCTACCGGCTTCCGGACGTCTGCCGAGCGGAACTGCTAAGCTGATGCGCGTCACGGGACTCAGCAGGAGTTCCGCGACCGTTCTTCCGGCGGAACTCCCAAGCTGTTCAGCGCCAAGGGTGCTGAACAGCCCTGCGGAGGGGGCAGGATTCGAACCCGCGAGGCTTGTGGCCTGCCGGTTTTCAAGACCGGTGGTTTCGTCCGCTCACCCACCCCTCCAGTAGGGTGAGAGTATACGCGCGGGTCCGCGACAACTGGAGTGGATGCGGCTCGCTCGCCTCGGGCGGGATCGCCCGCGCTGCCTCTCCGTTGCCTCTAGCCGGCGCGTGCGATGATTCCGCCGCCGACGAGTCTCTCGCCGCAGTAGAGAACGGCAAGCTGTCCAGGCGTGACGGCTCGCTGCGCTTCCGCGAACGTCAGTCGGAAGGCCCCATCGCCGGCGGGCTCGAAAACCGCCGCGCGGGCGGGCGAGCGGTAGCGGATCTTCGCAGAGAGCGCGGTCCCGGTAGTGGGAGGTTCGCCTCTGGCGTAGGCGGCGTCGGAGGCGATGAGCCTGTCGCAGGAGAGGGCCTGGTCTTCGCCGACGACGAGGGCGTTCTGCGCTGGATCGATGTCGACGACGTAGAGCGGCACGGGCGAGGCGATCCCGAGGCCGCGGCGCTGGCCGATCGTGTAGCGGACGAGGCCTCCGTGCCGGCCGATCTCGCGCCCGGCTCGATCGTGGATCGGGCCAGGCGCGACGTCCTGATCGCCGAACAGGAACGAGACGTCTTCGCCGTCAGCGAAACAGAGGTCTTGGCTCTCCGCCAGGGCGGCTGCGGTCAGCCCGGCCTGGCGCGCGAGCGCGAACACGTCGCGCTTCCCCAACTCGCCGATTGGCAACAGGAGTCGGCTGAGGGCGTCTTGGCCGAGCCCGTAGAGGAAGTAGGTCTGATCCTTGCTCGGGTCTACGCCGCGGAGGAGTCCGAACCCATTCTCGTCCTTCGTGAGGCGGGCGTGATGCCCGGTCGAGATGTAGTCGAACCCGTGACGCTGTGCGTACTTGAGCGCGAGCGCGAAGCGCAGGTGACGATTGCAGCGCCCACACGGGTTGGGTGTCTCGCCAAGCCGTCGGCGCGCGACGAAGTCGTCGACGACGAGACGCCGGAATGCAGCGCTCTCATCGACCGTCTCGTGGGGAATCCCGAGCTCGCGTGCGGCAAGCGCCGCGGCGTCGAGGGAGCAGCACTTCGAGGCGCCGTGGAAGGTGCGGGATGCATCAAACGACCAGAACCAGAACGTGAGCCCGGCGACGTCGTATCCCTCCTGCTTGAGGAGTAGGGCGGCGACCGTGCTATCGACGCCTCCGCTCATGCAGACAAGAACGGACTTCGGCATCTATCCGTCGTCTCCCGCGAGTGGCACGACGCAGATGAATTCGAATGGCTCGTCGCCGGCGTTGACGAACTGGTGCTTGTCCATCGGCGCGACGAACGCGAAGTCCCCGGGCCGGAGATCCGTCGCGGCATCGTCGGTGCGCACGCGACCTCGCCCGGCGAGGATGTAGACCTCGTGCTCCCAGGGATGGGCGTGCTCGGGACTGTGCCCGCGTGGCGCGATCGTGAAGTGACGCATCACGAAGTGCGGCGCACCCTGCTTCGAGCCGATGAGCACGCGCTTCTCGACGCTGCGAACCGAGGGAGGAGTGTCGTAGAGCCGCGGTGCAACTGCGTCCTTCTTGCCCGTCATGACCATGGATGTCCTTTCTACAGCGGAGAGACGATGAGTGGGACGATCATCTCGTCGGCGGTCAGCCCGCCGTGCATGCCCAGCAGGCGCGGGGCGTCGGGGTACGGATGCAGGAGCCCGCGGGCGCCGGTTGATATGGCGACGAGATCGCCGATTCGCGCCGCGGTCTCGGCGTGAGGGGCGTCACTGCCGAACAGACCGTGCGCGAGCGCCTCGCGGGACGCGACGAAGGCAAGACCTCCGTCCGACAGCGTCTGGAGCTGAGCCATCGCCTCTTCGCGGCTGTCGGGGCGGAGGAAGAGATACGAGGCGCGCGGCTCGCCGACGGGGAAGAACTGGAGCGCGTCGCGAAGTCCCGGGATGTCGGCCGCCGACACGTAGTCTGACGGGCGCATCGTCGCGAATCCGTGGTCGGACGAGACGAGAAGAAGCGTGCGCTCGACGCGTCCGACGATCTCACGACGGACGGCGGCGGCGATAGAGGCAGCCTCGGCGACATAGGCATCGGAACCGGCGCCGCGCGGGTGCGCGACGGAATCGAGTCCGGGCCAGTAGAGGGTGACGACAACCCGAGATCGCGCGGCGCGGAGGATGTGGCGCGCCGTGACGAGCATGTCGGACAGGTTCACACCTGGGTGGATCTGCGTGGCGCCGCGGTAGAGGATCTGGGAGAGACCGCTCGCTGCGATGCCGCGTGGCAGGAGCGCGTGGGTCTCCACACCATCGGTTGCAAGCCGTTCGTAGACCGTGGGCGCTGGGAGGAGCGACGACGCGTGGAACGCCTCCGGCAGCGGCGCCTCGGAGCGTCCGCCGACGACGGACAGCTGGATCATGTTGACGGTTGCCGAAATCTCGCGAAGGAACAACCGATACCCGAGCATGCCATGCGCGGCGGGCGAGAGTCCCGTGCTGTAGGTCGTCAGCGCGGAGACGGTCGTCGACGGGAAGACGGTCGTGATGGGGATCGCAAGCCCTCCCGATGCGAGCGAGCGTATGTCGGGGTGCTGCCCTGCGAGATCCAGCCAGCGCGCGTAGCCGAGCCCGTCGAGGATGACGAGCAGGATGCGATCGGCGCGGGGCGGCGCGACGATGTCGCGCAGGCGGCCCGCCGACACCTCCAGGCCGAGCGAGGCGGACACGATGTCGGGGATCTTCGCGATCGACAGCCCACCGGAGTCCGGAAGCACGGCGTGCTCGGGGAGGCCCGCCAGCGGACGACGAGACGTCAATTCCTCATAGAGTGCGGCTGCTCGATCCATGGCAGCCATTATGCACGGCGGTTGCCGCGCACGCAGCTACCGCGGCGGGCCGCCCGCGGTAAGGGCGGCCTGGCGCACGAGTTCGGCGAGGAGCTTGGCCGGCCAATCGGCGGGGAGCGCTGTGCCTGGCGCCGGCGCCCACGGCTGCGGCTTGCCGGACAGAGAGAACGATCCCGCTCCATCGAGTTCCATCGTGTTCGGATCGGCGGGAACCACGAACGCCCCGGTCGCACTCCCGGCGGCCTCTCCTTCCACGATCCAGCGTCCGTCGGGTGTCGTGATCAAGAGGAGGAACCGCCCGGTCCCTTGGCCGGATGTCGATGCCGTCGCGGGGGCGAGAGCGTCGACCGAGATCCCGCCCTCCAGAGTGATCGGTGCTCCCGACTCCGTCTTCCCTTCGCCGCGAACGGCGACCCAAGCGTCGACGGCGAGCGTGTTCGTGTTGCCGGAGCCCGATCCCACGGCCAGCGCCTCCGCGGCGAACGACATCGTCGCACCGTTGACGCGGAGGGTACCGGACAGTGCGACCCTGGCCCGGACATCCGCCGTCACCTCCTGCCCGAAGAACCAGAGGACTGCCTTTCCGGTTCCTTCGGCCTCTGCGATGAACTCGTCGGGTGCAGCGGCGGCCGCGACGCCGTAGATCGAGCAGATCGTGAGAACCAGACCTGCCAAGAGCCGCTTCGTCATCGTGTCTCCTCTCTGCGGGCGCCTCGGACGCCGGCCGTCGCCATATTCTACCCGGGATGGAGAGTTTCGAGTCGCACCCTGCGACGCGGCCGGGTATGCTCGGGGCACGATGGAGAAGAGGAAGGGATGCGACGTTCTCGTGATCGGCGGCGGGCCCGCGGGCCTGACGGCGGCATGGCATGCGGCAATGGCGGGCGCGGAAGTCTGCGTCGCCGACTCCCGCGCCGTCCCCGGCGAGAAGATCCTCCTCTCCGGCGGCGGGCGATGCAACGTACTTCCGGTTGCGGTCGACGCCGCGGCCTACGCCACCTCGTCCTCGCCGAACACGCTGCGGAAGATCCTCCATTCGTGGCCGCTTGACGAAGTGCGCGGCTTCTTCGAGAACACGCTCGGGCTGCGACTGATCGAACAGAAGAGGACGGGGAAGGTATTCCCGGCCACGGGCGGAGGCGAGGAAGTCCGAGGCCGATTTCTCGCTGCGTTGCGCCGCAAGAAGATTCGCATGCTCTTGCGGACGCGGGTGACGGAAATCCTGCCGAACGAGAGGCGCCGCGTGGCGTTCGAGAATGGCCCGGGGATGGTCGCGAAGCAGGTCGTCGTCGCGACGGGCGGCCTGTCGTATCCGCGGACGGGCAGCGATGGGTTCGGATTCCGCGTCGCCGAACAGCTCGGCCACACGGTTGTGCCGCCGTACCCGGCGCTCGTTTCGCTTCGCAGCGGCCGATTCCAGCATGCCGAGCTGGCCGGCATCGCCGTCCCGGTACGGCTGGAGGTCGGCGATGGGCGCGCGAAGCGCCGCAGTACGGGCGACTTCTTGTTCACCCACCTCGGCTATAGCGGTCCCGTGGTGCTCAACATGGTGCACCACGTGACGCGCGCGCTGACGGCCGGCGAGCGGCTGCCGGTCCGCGTCGCCTGGCTCGACCGAACGGAGGAGGACTGGAACGCCGTGCTCGCGGGCGCTCACGGCACGCTCCGCGGGACGCTGAAGAAGGAGCTTCCCGATCGGCTCGTCGATCACCTGCTGGACGAACTCGGGCTCTGGGAGGCCGCCGTCTCCCCGCTTCGACGGGAGGATCGGGCCAACCTGATGAGAGCTCTTGTCGCCTACGAGCTTCCGTGGGCCGACACGGGCGGTTATCGCGAAGCGGAGGCCACAGGCGGAGGCATCGCACTCGGCGAGCTCGATCCGCGGACGCTCCAGAGCCGCATCGTGCCGTGCGT
>JBFYRA010000166.1:0-5787 GCA_041302485.1 Candidatus Bipolaricaulota bacterium | reverse complement strand
TCTCCCCACGGCCAGTCGCTGCCCGCGGCGATCGCGTGGACGGCGCTTGCGAGATCGCCGACGCGACGGATGACTCCGGCATACGCAAGCGGGAGCATGTCGTCGTAGGCATCGACGAAGCACGCGTTGACCGGCTCGACGATCGGGACGGCGCCGGTCTCGGCGTAGAGAGACAAGAGATCGTCGCGCACGAACAGGTTGTGCAGGAGGAGGGGGCGAAGCCCGGCGGCGGCCGGGCCGGCGGCAAGGAGCGCCAGGAGTGCGGTTTCCACCGCGGCGTCGCCGATCGCGTGCATCGCCACGGAGAAGCCTGCCTCTGCCGCCGAGCGGACGACGGCCGCCAGCTCGTCGACCGAGAAGAGCGGTCGGTCCTCGCCGTACCAGGCTGAACCTGCCGGCGACAGACGGGAGCGGAGTTCCCCGCTGAACGAGATCGCAGGCCGCTGCGTCCCGCACGACGAGCGCTCGACGAAGACCTTCACCCCGCCAATCGAGAGGCGCGGCGCGACCTCGTCGAGCGGCGTGTAGGCAAGAAACCAATCTCCGTGCACGTTGCCGCAGAGGCCGTTGTACGCGAGGAAGAGGCGCGTTCGAACGCGGATCTCGCCGCTCTCGGCGGCCTCGACGTAGCGCTCGACGTCGCCCGGCTCGACAACCATCTCCGCCGCCGCGGTCACCCCGAAGGAGAGAGCCAGCTCCTGGGCTGCGGGAAGTGCCATGCCGACGCGGCCGGCATCTCGCAGGAGGTGGGCGTGGGCGTCAATGAACCCCGGCAGGACCGTACGTCCGGCGAGGTCGATCACCCGGGTCTCCAATCCGGCCAAGGCGAAGATCTCTTCGTTGCTCCCGACTGCCATGATGCGGTTGCCCGACACCGCGATGGCCTGATACGACGTCGACTCGTCTTCCATCGGCAGTACCGTGCCGTTCGTCAGGATGAGATCCGGTACGGCGAGAGCCGCCGACGAACTGGCGAACAGAAGAACGCAGATCAAAAGAGGTCTACCACTGCACGGTACGGACATTCAGCACCTCGTCACAGCGTACCGCCTGTCGGGGAGAGCCGCACCCGCAGTTGGTCACAGGCGCGGGATGCCGGAGAGCCGGTCATCGATCCAGTGATCGATGACCTCCTGGAGGATCGAGAACGGGACGCCGCCGCAGGACAGAACGGCGCGGTGGAACTCGGCGAGGTCGAATGCGGGACCGAGCGCGTCTCGCGTCCGTTCGCGGAGCTCGAGGAACTTGTGCAGGCCGACGCCGTAGGCCGTCGCCTGGCCAGGCGCGACGATGTAGCGGTCGACCTCGTCGCGAACCGTCGTCTCGCTGAGACCTGTGGCCTCGATCATGTACCGGACCGCTTCTTCGTAGGTCCAGCGAAACGCGTGGATTCCTGGATCGACGACGAGGCGCACCGCACGGAGAAGCTCCTCCTGCAGCCGTCCGATGTTCCCCAACGGATCACGAGCGTAGGCACCCAGCTCCCACGCCAGGCGCTCGGCGTAGGTGGCCCACCCTTCGGCGTAGCCGGAGAACGACACGCCTCCCAGGAAGTCGGGGCGGGAAGCCATGCGTGCCGACGCCATCTGGAGGAAGTGCCCGGGAACCGTCTCGTGATAGACGAGCGAGGGAAGGGAGTACGTCGGCCGAATCTGGTCGACGGGCGCGAAGAAGACGCCGGGCCGCGTTCCATCCTCCGTGCCCTCGGCGAAGTACGCGATCGGGCCGCCTGGTTCGACCGTCGGAAGTCCGGTGGGCCAGTCGAGGAACGCGTCGCGCGCGAGACGTGCCGCGTCGCCGATCAGCTCTCGGCTTGCCCCAACCGTCGCGTCGCCCGACACCATGCCGGCGTCGGCGCCGACTCGGGCAAAGAGGAGCGGCAACGGGAGATCCGCGTCGTAGCCGAGGTCCGCCACCGCGGCGCGGATCTCCTCCTGGAGCCGTTCGACCTCGCGCAGACCGAAGGAGTGGACCTCCTCCGCGGTCATGTCCGTCGTCGTGTGCATGCGGAGGAGGTATCGGTAGTACTCCGGGCCGCCGTCGAGGCGCCAGACCCCCACATCAGCCGACCCGCGCTCCGCGAACTCGCGCACCGTCTTTGCCAGCGCGGCGTACGCCGGAAGAACCTCCGCAGAGACCTGCTTTGCGGCGCGCGCCAGGAGATCGCGGCGAACTTCATCGGAGATGCCCGGGATCGCCTGGAGCGCGGCGGCGAATCGACGGTAGAAGGGCGATGTGTCGAAAGGTCCGCGGCCGAGGCTCTCGATCTCGTCAGACGCCCGCGCAAGCACATGCCGCGGCGCCAAGGCGCCGGCTTCTTCTACTGCCGCGAGTCGTGGAACCAGTTCGGCGAAGCGGACGGGGATCTGCGACAAGCGCGACATGTAGTCCTCCGCGTCGTCGAGCGTCGCCAACGGGTGGACGTACTCCATGAACCAAGCGACGTGCTGAGGAACGCTTGACAAGTACGTGCTGACCGGACACGCATAGGTCTGGTAGGGGCGTCCGTCGACTGCATCGCGCAGCCAGGACTCGAAGGTGGCGACGGCCCGACGATCTTGCGGGGAGAGAGAGGCGACGTCGGCTGTTCGGATGGCTGCGAGGGCGGCTTCGATCGGGGCGTAGCCTTCTCCTGTCGTGTCGAGCGCTACGCCGTCGAGGAAATCGTTTCGCATTCCGAGGCGGGCGGAGAGGCCGCGCGCAGTGACGGCTTCCGGCGACTGGCGGAGAAGGTCGAGAGCCGCTCCGTCGAGCAGCGCAACCAGTGAGATCGGTTCGGACGGGGCGACCGGCGACCGGTTGCCGCTGCCTCCGAGGAGGAGCGAGACAAGCACAAGGAGAGCGACGGCCAGCAGTCTCATGATCGCGCCCCGCCAAACATCACGTGCCTCCCTCGAGCAGAGACAAGCGCGTTCATCCGATCCGGACAACCGTGCACCAGTCAGCGTGGCGAGTCGATCCGCCGTGAACGGCGCGGCTGAACTCGTTGGCGAGTCGCTGCGTGACCGGCCCGGGAACGCCGCCTCCCACGGCGCGCCGATCGATCTCGACGACCGGTGCGATCTCCGTTGCGGTCCCGGTCAGGAAGACCTCATCGGCGACGTAGAGTTCGGAGCGCTCGACGACCCGCTCCACGACCTCGATTCCCGCCTCGGCGGCGAGCGTTAACACGGTCTGGCGCGTGATGCCCTCGAGGATGCCGGCTGTGACCGGAGGCGTGATGAGTCGTCCGCCGCGGACCAGGAACAGGTTCGACACCGTGCCCTCCGAGACGGCGCCGGCCTCGGTGAGCAGGATCGCATCGTCGACGCCGGCCAGCGCCGCCTCGGACTTCGCGAGCGCCGCGTTCACGTAGCCGCCCGTGATCTTGCCGCGTGGCGGGATCGCGTTGTCCGCCGTCCGGCGCCACGACGAGACGATCGCGCGGACCCCGCCGACCGTATCCACGTAACGTGCGAGAGGCGTGACGAAGATCGCGAGATCGCACGGACTGTCGTGCACGCGAGGCCCGATCTCGTGCGCCGCCTTGTAGAGGAGTGGGCGGATGTAGGCGTCGCCACGTATCTGTTCCTTCGCGAGCAGTTCAGCGACCCGGGCCGCTAGGTCCTCGCGGGAGAGGGGAAGATCCATCATCAGGATGCGGCCGTTGCGCCGCAAGCGATCGATGTGATCGTGAAGGCGGAACACAAGCGCCTCGCCGCGTTCGGGAATCCAGTACGCGCGGATCCCTTCGAACATGGCGAGGCCGTAGTTCACGACGGCCGACAGGATGCTCACGTTCGCTTCTTCGATTGGGCGAATCTCTCCACGGAAGAACGCGTATCGGCTCTCGATCAGCACGGGACCTCCTCTTCTCTTCTAGACACAGCTCGCGGCCTCGGCGTCAAAGCTCGATGGCGCATCCGGCCGAACCTGCCTCAGCGCGAGGGCCAGCTTCCGGATCCCGGTGACAATTGCATCGGGCGGGTGACAGGCAAAGCACAGGCGAATGTGATCCTCTCCTCCGCGGTCAGCGTAGAACAAGGGGCCGGCCATGAACCCGAGGCCCTGCTCCGTTGCTGCCTCGAGCAGGCGGCGGCTGTCGACGCCTCGTGGCAGTCGCGCCCAGATGAACAGACCGCCGTGGGGAACGTCGAATTCGAGCGCCGGGCAGTAGCGCCGAAGCGCCGCGGCCATCGCGTCTCGTCGTTCGCCGTAGATCGGGCGAATGTGCTGAAGGTGGGCGTCGAGCAGGCCGCGCTTGCAGAACTCGTACAGCGTCGCCTGGGAGAGGCTGTTCGTAAACAGGTCGATCAGATTGCGCAGGCCGCTCAGCCGCCTCGTGACTTCGGGCGGCGCGGCGAGCCAGCCGACACGCAACCCAGGGAACACGGCCTTGGAGAACGTGGAGACGTAGATTACCAGTCCGTTCGCATCGAGCGATTGCAGGGTCGGGACCTGAGGTCCGTCGAAACGAAGCGAAGCGTAGGCGTCGTCCTCGACGATCGGGACACCCCGCTCGGCACACAGGGCGAGGAGATCGCGCCGCTTGTCGAGAGGCAGCAAGCTCCCCGTGGGGTTGTGGTAGGTCGGCACGATGTAGAGGAACTTGGCGCGCACGTGGTCGAGCGTCGCCTCGAGTTGCCGCAGATCGATGCCGTCCGATCCGCACGGCACAGAGAGGACCCTCGCTCCGGCTGCGCGGAACGAGCGGAGGGCTCCGGCATACGTCGGGGCCTCGACCAAAACGGCATCTCCAGGCTCGACCAGCGCCTGGCTGACGAGATGCAGGCCCTGAGTCGAGCCCGCCAGCACGAGAACGCAGTCCGGCGAGCACCCGAGGCGCTCGGCGATCCAGCTTCGCAACGGCGGATAGCCGTCGACCGGACACCACTGCAACAGGCGCGCACCCTGGTTGCGCATCACTTCGCTCGTGATCTGAAGGAACGCCTCCTCCGGATAGAACTCAGGAGAAGGAAGGCCGCCGGCAAACGACAAGAGGTCCGTGCGCGACAGCATGCGCAGGACATCCGCGTGCTCGGGGCTCTGGCTTCTCACGCGTTCGGTCAGCAGGAGGTCCCAGTTCGGCCTCTTCGCTGCCCGTGACGTGCGCTCGCTGACGAGCGTTCCGCGTCCAACGCGCCCCTCGATCCACCCCTCGCGCGTCAATTGCTCGTAGGCCCGCACGACCGTGCTGCGGCTGACGCCCAGGTCGCGCGCGAGATCTCGCGTTGTCGGCAGATGGTCCCCAGGGTGAAAGTCGCCGCGCTCGAATCGACCGCGGAGGGAATTTGCAATCTGTGAGTGCATTGGACTTGCGCCGTCCTGAGCGAGATCGACCGCGATGGCCATACCAGCCTCCTCTTGGTCAGAACCAATGAGAGCTTAGGTGGTCCGGCAACCTCCGTCAAGCGGAATTGGATCGGTCAACCGGCACTGACCGACGTCTGTTTTCTGCGATGGATGTTGCTGGGGGCGGCCGATCGATGCTGTGCGGACCAAGGTCGCCTCAAGGTCGAGGCTCCAGTCTTGCGCGTACGTCCGATCGCACATCTCGGCCACGGCGGCAAGCGGCACGACGACATTCATCACGTTGCCCGACGTCCGTTCGTAGGCCAAGGCGCGGGCGCGGGACTCTGTACGACATGGATGCGGTCGATGTCTGTCTCAAGCTCTTCCGGCTCGAAGGATTCAGCTTCCCGACGACGTAGGAGGAGCGAACGCACGCAACGAAGAACGGGCGATGGTCTCTCGGTCATCGGCGAACGTGAACTCGGCTTCGACGACGCTGCCAGCGAGGACGTGCGG
>JBFYRA010000139.1:0-3054 GCA_041302485.1 Candidatus Bipolaricaulota bacterium | reverse complement strand
TCTCACGCCGATCGTTTGACGTCACGGAGCGCCGCGACCTCGTGGATGCGGCCATCGGCGGCGCCGGACTCGCCGCGTGCTTGCTCCAGGAACTCTGCCCGCCGGGCGCCGACCCGCTCGGACCGGAGAGCCCGATCGTCCTTGCTGTCGGCCCCCTCGTCGGGCTCTTCCCGCTCGCCTCGAAGACGGTGGCCATGTTCAGGTCGCCGCACACGGGCAACCTCGGCGAGAGCCACGCCGGCGGCCGCAGCGCGACAGCTCTACGCCTCGCCGGGTACGGCGCACTGGTGATCCGCGGCGCAAGCGAGCGGCCGACGTACCTCGTGGTCGACAACGACCGCGTCTTGTTCCGCGACGCATCGGCCCTGTGGGGTCTCCAGTCCAGCGCCACGGTCGGTCGCGTCCTGCGCGAGCGCGAGTCCGGAAGCGGCCATCGTTCGATCCTCCGCATCGGCCCCGCCGGAGAGAAGCAAGTGACGTACGCCGGCGTCATCACCGAGACCTACCGGCACTTCGGGCGTTTGGGGCTCGGCGCCGTCTTCGGCGCGAAAAAGCTGAAGGCCGTCGTGATCTCCGGTCGGCGCGCGCTGCCTGTCGCCGACGCTGCGGCGTATCGACGCACCTACGACGCGCTCTATCAGGCGGCGACGCAGTCCGCCGCAATGAAGAAGTACCACGACCTCGGAACGCCGATGAACGTCCTTCCGCTCAACGAACTCGGCGCCTTGCCGACCCGCAACCTCCGCGACGCGCGATTCGAGGGCGCCGGCGCGATCTCCGGCGAGGCAATCGCCGAGAAGTACCTCGGACGACGTCTCGCCTGCAGCCACTGCCCGGTCGCCTGCATTCACCTCGCCGCGTTGCGCACGCCGCACCCCAAGGAGCCCTACTTCTACAAGACGACGATGATCGGTTACGACTACGAGCTGCTCTACGCGCTCGGCAGTCTGCTCGGGGTCGCCGACCCTGCCGCGCTCTTGTCGCTGATGGACGAGGTCGAGGCCCAGGGACTCGACGCGATCTCGACCGGTGTCGTCCTTGCCTGGGCCGCGGAGGCGCGCGAGCGCGGGCTCGTAGCGGACCGCGACCTCAACGGGGTCGGGCTCGCGTGGGGCGACGCCGCCTCGTTCGGGGAAGCCGTGCGGCGCATCGTGTCGCAGCCCACCGACCTCTATCAGGCGATGGCCCGCGGAGTGGATGCGGCGGCCGCCGAGTATGGTGGCGGAGAGTTCGCCCTCGCGTTCGGCGGGAACGAGATGCCCGGCTACCACACCGGACTCGCCGGGTACCTCGGGTTCCTCGTCGGCGCGCGGCACAGCCACCTCGACAACGCCGGCTACGCCATCGACCAGAAACGTCTCGCCGCCGGCCTCACGGCCGTTGACGACTCCGTGGTCGATGAGATCGTGGCCGAGGAGTCGTGGCGCCAGGTCTTGGCGAGCCTCAGCGTCTGCTTCTTCGCCCGCGGCCTGTACACGCCGGACGTCGTCTGCGACGCTCTCGCCTGCAGCGGCATCGAGGCAGATGAAGAGCGGCTGCGGTCGCTCGGCGCCGAGACGCTCGCGCGGAAATGGACGATCAAGAGAGGGTTTGGGTTCGACCCTGCGACGCTCCGAGTGCCTGTGCGGATCTTCAGCACACTCTCGCCTTGCGGCACGATCGACCGCGCCGCGCTCGAACGGCTCGTGGCGCAGTTCGCTCGCCGTGTCGAGCGCGCCCTCCGACCCGCAGATCCCGCGTAGGACTCCTGCGACGCCTACGGCACGACGAGTCGATCGATTCGCCCCGGGCTTCCGCCTCGCGGATCGCAGACCCACAGCATGCGTCCGTCGAACGCGATGCCCATCGGAGCAGCGCTGGGCGCTGGAACCACCGCCATAACAGCTCCGGACGATGCATCGACGCGCACGAGGTTCGGCCCGGCGGTGACCCACAAGTCGCCGTCGACCCACGCGAGGCCGGCCGGCGCGACTGGCACAACGCCCTGCGTCTCCATTCCGGCAGGCAGAACACCGGGAAGCCACAGCCGACGGAGGATGGTGCCGGACTGCGGGTCAAGTTTGAAGATCCGCCCTCGATCGGGGTCGCTGACCCAGAGAGCGCCCCCGCCGTAGGCGACGCCGAACGGCGTGAGCTCGGAGCTCTCGAGCACCGCTTGAACATGGCCCGGATCGCTCGTCGGCAGGTCTGGATTGACCTTGTACAGCTTGCCATCGGAGGCGCAGGCAACCCACAGAGAGCCATTGTCCCACGCCAGGTCGGCCGGCGTACCGGCCGGGCTCGGTCCCGGCACGATGCTCCTCGCGTCAACAGACGCAACCGGTGCGCCCGGCGCGTCGAACGACCCAAGGACGCGTCCGTCGGCAGGGCGAAGCCGATAGATCCGCTTCGCTGTAGCGTCCGCCACCCAGAGAGACTGGCTGCCGTAGGCGAGCCCGACCGGGTCAGGTCCCGGCGATGGCAACGTCGCAACGACGCCCTCGACGGCGATCCGCAGCGACACGGTTCCCGCGGCGCCGTCGTCGTCCACGACGGTCAGCGTGGCCGTCCGGATCTCGGGCGTCGCGTACGTATGGACGATCAACACGCCGAGATCCTGCCCGGCAGCCGGCGGCGTCCCGTCGCCGAAGTCAAGGCTGTACGAAACAATTGACCCTGTCGGATCGGGCTCGATGCCCGCCGGGTCCGACGACGCGGACAGGTCGAACGTCACGGAGAGCGGCGCCGGGCCATGGTCGGGCGTCGCCTCGAGGACGGGCACCGGCGGCGGATTCGTCGGGCGGATCACGGCCGTCGCGCGATCCGATCGTCCATCGCTCGTGAACACGTTCAGCGTGACCACGTAGGCTCCGTGCTGGCGATACGTGTGGGTGGGAGCTTCAGCCGTCGACGTGTTCTCCGGGCCGCTTGCCGGATCGCCGAAGTCCCACGTCTGTGACGCAACCGGCCCCGTCGACGGTCTGCTTGTGAAGGACACCGTGAACGGGATCGGCCCCTCGCCGGCGCCCTGAATCCCAATCCGCGCGTCAAGCGCGAACCATCGCGTGCATCCGC
>JBFYRA010000138.1:0-24659 GCA_041302485.1 Candidatus Bipolaricaulota bacterium | reverse complement strand
TGGTCGCCGAGACCGTCGAGCGCTGCCTCCGCGTACACGACATCGTTGTAGCGAACGTAGATCGAGTCCTCGTTGAATGCCTCGAGGTCCCAGTTGTCGAGCTGGAGCGAGTAACCGCCGTCCATGCCCGGATCTCCGACCCCCAGCGCAGCCCAGACCGGGACGAGCCTCATTCCGAAGTTCGTGAAGAAGACAGGCGAGTTGCTGGACAGCTCGTCAAGAATCAGCCACTCGGTGTCGTCGACCTCATGTGGGTCGCAGACCTGGACGACAACCTTCTCCGGGCAACAGGCCTCGACGTTGGCGTTCGAGTCCGTCAGTTCGACGTACACCGGATCGCGGCCGAGCCAGAACGTGCTCTGCGGGTTGCGTCCGGAATCGGTGAATCGCAGACTGCTGTGAGCCCTCTCGCCGACGTAAGCCAAGGCGAGTTTGAAGTCGTCCTGATCGTTCGGATCGATGTA
Organism: Candidatus Bipolaricaulota bacterium; assembly: GCA_041302485.1. Taxonomy (GTDB): domain Bacteria; phylum Bipolaricaulota; class Bipolaricaulia; order UBA7950; family UBA9294; genus CAIOGO01. The sequence goes on along the minus strand of JBFYRA010000138.1, from coordinate 24,195 downwards.
GTACGCGACAAGGACGTCGCGGACGTTGAGCACGTCGAAGCCGAGATCGTCGAGGATACTGTTCAGGCGCAGCTCGAACACGCCGCTCGACGCGCTCGTCTCGGTGGCGTAGAACATCACGCGCGTCACTCCGCTCTGCGAGTCGGTCTCGAAGGAGACGGGGAGGTCGTCCTCTTCGCGCGGGTAGTGGACGTAGTAGGTGCCGTCGACGTTCGGCTGGCGACTCCCGTCGGCGCGCAGATCGACGTCGCCCGTCTCGAGTCCGCTGTCGTAGACGTTGAACCAAAGGAGAGCTTGGTCAGCCGGAGTGCCGGCGAGGTCGACGACGCCGCCCCAGCGGTTGAGGGCCCAGAAGTCGTTGGCGCTCGTCGGTTCCGCGGGCCAGTTCCACGACCCGGGGTTCACGAGGATGAACACGGGCACCATCTCGACCCGATCGCTGTTCAGGTTCTCATCTGGATCTGTGATGAAGACCGAAGCGGCCTCATTTCCGTCCGGGTAGATCTCGCGGCTCCAGGCCACCGTTGCCTCGATATCAAGGATCTTCGCCTGAGCGAGCGCGACGTCGCCCGGGTCGTTCTGGTCGACGTAGAGACCGACGATCGTGTCCATGTTCTCGAATCGTCCGAGCATGTAGTCGTCCGTATTGGCGAGAGGGTTGCCATTCGGCAGGAACGCCTCGCCTCCCGGAACGAACGTCGTTCGCGCGTCCATGAACTGCGGCGCGGCCGGGCCGGCGACCAGGGGATTCGGCTGTGCGCTGACCCACACGCGGTCGTCGCCCTCGTCGCCCGGATCGGTGTTGTCGGCGTACAGGTAGCCGCCCCAGATGAAATCGGTCGGCTCGACCCATCCGCCGCCCTGTGCGTCGTAGGGGCCGACGATGTGAGCCTGCGTGCGGCCGTCGTGCGAGAAGTCGACGCGCGTTCCAATCTGGAACGGGCGTTTGCTGACGAAGGTTCCGGTCGTGCGGCCGGTTTCTTCGAGGTAGTCAGCGCCAAGCCAGCCTGCCGACGCGCCCGGCCAGTGACCCTTGTGCGGGGCATAGCCGGTCTCGCCGAAGAACGTGTCGCCGTCCCCGTCTCCGTCCGTGTCGGCGCCGGAGCGGTCGGTGTAGCTCTTCCACACGATGTGGGCGCCCGTCTTCGCGTCGATCACCTTGATCTCCGTCCAGATCTTGTCGCGCACGTCGCAGTCGATGTCCTCGTCCGGATCGTTGACGACAATCCAGACCTGGCTGCCTTCCTGGATCTTCGACACGCGGGTCTCCCCGTTCTTGTCGCCCGCAAAGTAGATCTCGGATTGGGTTGCCGCGGCCGCGAGCGTCCAGAGGAACGCGAGGAACAGCGCGGCCACGGGGATGGCATGTCTCTTCCACTTCATCGGGTCCTTCCTTCCCTGGGTGTCCATGCGAAGATCCTCCTGGTTCCCGCGGAGTTCTCGTGACGGCGGGCGCGACCCGCGTCGCGAACCGCCTCGAGCGACCGAACCCACGCGCGGGCCGTGAATGCAAGCCAGATGATGATGGGCGCCGCCTCCCAGGCGACGCGTACGATCCACTGGGCGGCCGGCGAGCCGCCGTCGGCAAGCCCTGCCGCGGCGTACGCCAACTCGACGGACGCGACGACGTATGCGACGTGAACGACGAACAAGACGCACGTCGCGCCGAGTGCGTAGAGGGCGCGTCGGCCGAGGCGGAGCCCGGGCGTGGCGACGAACAGCGCGAGCAGCGGAACGACGGCGAAGAACGCGTAGCGATCGAACACCATGAACGGAGCGACGCGGTCAGCGCCGACGCGCCGGTAGGCCCAGAGGCTGTCGCCCTGCGCGTTGAGGACAGTCACGTCGTCGGATTCGACCCCATGGAACGCTGGCCGGGCGACCGCTGCCACGGCCGCGGCGTAGGGCGGCGCTACAGCCGTCCAGGCGGCGACCAGGGCGGCGAGAGCGAGCACGAAGGTGAGTCCGAACCGGGCCACCAGTCGCCATGGAGTCTTCATGCCGTCCTCCTCGTCCGGGTCGTGGCGCGTCCGGCCCACAAGAGCCAGAGCCCGACGGCGATCGCAATGACGAGCGACTGCCACACCAGCTGGTGCGCCGGCTCGAGCACGCTCGGCCAGTAACGGCCGATGTAGTACAGACTGGCGAGGCGCATGACATTGACGACGAACAAGGTCGCGGCGCCGATTCCGACCCCCGCGATCCGCGCCCGCCATGACGTGGGGAACGCGACGACGGCGGCGAAGAACAGGCCGGTCACGAACAGACCCGTGCACGCGGTGACGACCGAGATCCCGAACTCGCGAGACAGGATCTCCGTTCCGCGGACGACCGTGTGGTTTCCGAGGATGTTGAGCACGGCGCTCGTCGCGACGGCGAACGCGCGGCGCACGGCCGTCGTTGCCGCGTCGCTCGACAGGACGAAGATCAAGAGCCCGAGCACGGCGCAGGCGCCGGCGGCCGAGCTGGCGATCCGGCGCCACGTGGGGACGCCTCGCTGCGACCGGATCATGCCCGGCTCCTCGTGCTGCGCGTCGCGGCGCGCGCGCGCCACGCGAAGGCCGCGGCGAGGGCAACGGAGAAGACGATCATGCCCCACTCTGATAGGCTCGGCGCATCGATCGTCCCGGTCAGCGGAATGGGGAGAACCGGCTCGTCGACCGTCAGACACGTCGGATCATCGTCCTCCGAGGTCGACGGGTCGTCGGTGGGCTCGCTCGAGTCGACGGCCCCGTCGCGGTTCGAGTCCCACTCGACCGTGCCTTGGTTGCAGATCGTCGTGCCCGGCGCGACATCGTTGTCAATGCGCGCCTTGAAGGTGATTCGAACCGTGCCGCCTGCGGGAATCGAGCCGTCCCAGACGATCGTGTCGCCGTCGAGGGCCGCCGCTCCCTTGTCCGCCTGGACGAATCCCGTCGCGGTCAGGCCGGCGGGAAGCGTGTCGGTGAACTCGTGGCCTGGGCCGTTCGGGAGATCGGCACATCCCTGATTCGTGATCTCGATCTCGTACCGGATCGTGTCGCCCGGCGTGGGGACGCCGCCGTCGATGTCGATGGCCCGCTTCGTTGCCTCCACATACGGCGCGTTCGGGCGCACGAGGACGTCGAAGGTCTCTTGGTTGTTCGTCTCGTTCAGCTCGCGGACGATCGTTCCCGAATCGACCAGGACGAGGATCTGATGCTCGCCCGGCGGAACGCCCTCCGTATCCCACGTGAACGTCATCTTGACGAACTCGCAGCCCGGGAGCGCGTTGACGTGCCTCGAATCGATGCGGTGGGACTTGTCGTCCCAGTAGACGGTGACGTCGAACGCGCCGGCGTCGCCGCAGCTCAGATTATCGATCGTGACCGTGATCGTGACCTTGCCGCCCTCGCAGACATCGCCCGACGTCTCTTGGACGGACGTGATGCCGCCGGCGAGCACGACGCCCGGCTCCGGAAACCAGAGATCGGGCAGCTTGCCGCACGGTTCCTCGGCCCACGCTGCACCCGTCGCGAGAACGAGGACGGAGAGCACGTAGAGCGAACCCACCCCAGTCTTCTTCCCCCAACGCTCGATTCGCTTGTTCAATGGCACCACTCCTTCCTCGCCTCGTACGGCAGACAGCCGGTGCTCGCCGCCGGCGCTGCTGCGGATACCGGCGGATGCTCAGCAAGGCTGACATGAGGCTATCCCCCTGGCAGAGTGATGGGCATGACGGTCGGCGGGCGAGGGTGTGATCTTCGTCACACGGGAAGCCGGAACCGATGGGGGACGAGAAGGTGACGGCTGTCCGGATGCATTCGGGAGACGGGAACGACTAGGCTTCGACCCAGGCTCGCGCGTCGTCCACCGTGCGGTGCGCGAGAACCGCTGCGAGGCCGACGTAATCGGACGGCTGCAGTGCGAGAAGACGACGCTTGACATCGGCCGGGAGGTCGAGCACCTCGATCCAGGCGTGCAGCTCGGAGAGGCCGAGCGAGCGTCCGCGCGAAACGGCGCGAAGCTTCTCGTAGGGGTCTTCGACTCCCGCGGCGCGCAAGACCGTCTGGTACGCCTCGGTCAGCGTCTCCGGCGCCGCGTTGACGCTCTCCAGCGCGCCGCGCTCGTCGAGCGAGATGCGGCCGAGCCCCTTGAGCGTCTGCTCCCCCGCGAGATACGCGTGCGCGAGAGCGACGCCGATCGACCGCTTGACTGCGGAATCAGAGAGATCGCGCTGCATGCGCGAGTGCGTCAGCTTGTCGCAGAGCGCGTGGAGCAAGGCGGTGGAGAGGACGAGGTTTCCCTCGGAGTTTTCGAAGTGGATCGGATTCACCTTGTGCGGCATCGTCGACGATCCGGTCTCTCCGGCGACGGCGGCTTGGACGACGTCGCCGCGCGAAGTGTATTCCCACACGTCAATGTCGAGATCAAGCAGGATTCCGTTCAGGCGGGACACGATGCCAAAGTACTCGGCAAGTCCGTCGCCGTCGTCGATCTGGGTCGAGCAGTCGATCAGTTCGAGGCCGAGCGACTCGACGAAACGGGCCGAGAAGGCGAGCCAGTCATGGTCGGGGAATGCAGCCGCGAGTGCGGCGTGCGTGCCGGTCGCTCCGGCGAACTTGCCCCGGAAGCGAAGCGCCTCGAGCTGTCGGGCCTGGCGCACGAGGCGGGACAGGAAGACGGCCAACTCCTTCCCGAACGTTGTCGGAGACGCAGGCTGGCCGTGGGTTCGCCCCGGAAACGGCGCCGCGGCCCAGCGCTCGGCCATGTCCGCGAGCGCGGCGACGAGGCGGCGAAGCTGCGGGAGCTGCTCCCGATCGCGGTAGCGGCCGAAGAGGAGACCGTAGGCAAGGTTCGTTACGTCTTCCGATGTGAGTCCGAAGTGGATCAGGTTCGGGTGCGCCAGCGCGAGTTTCTCGCGCAGGAAGAGCTCGCAGGCCTTCACGTCGTGCTGCGTCGTCTTCTCGATGGCTTTGATGCGTACGTACTCGTCGTCCGAGAGGTGCCCGGCGGCCGCCGCGATCCGAGCCTTCTCGTCCTTCGACAAGCGCGGCAGGAGTCTCGTCTCGTCGAACGCGAGGAGATAGGCGAGCTCCACTTCGCAGCGGGCCTGCATCAGGGCGTGCTCGGAGAAGAACTCTCCAAGGTGGCCGACGACGTGGGCGTATCGACCGTCGAGCGGCGAGATCTCGCGCATGGCGCCTCCTACGTGCTCCAGCTCGAGAGCGAGTCGACCTCGCCGCCGAGTTGGAGGATGTCGTGAACCTTCCCTTCGCGAATCGCGAGGGCCGAGACGAGCTCGAGCTCGGCGTTTGCGTGGAGTTCGGCGATCGTGCGGCAGCCGCACGACGAGAGGGCCGACTTCACCTTGCTCACGAGCAGGGGCAGGTTGTCGCGGAGCTTGCCGGCATACTCGACGAAACCCTCCACGCCTTCGACAAACGCCGCCTGGCGGTAGCGGGCCGGGCTCCACTCCCGCGCACGGGCCGAGCCTTCGCCCCAGTACGGCTTCATCACACGGTCATTGATGCGCACGGTCTCGGTCGGCGATTCCTCGAGCCGGGCGAAGAACCGGCCCATCATCACGACGTCGGCGCCGAGAGCGAGCGCGACCACGACATCTTTGGAGTTCACGATGCCGCCGTCGGCGATGACCGGGATGTGAGTTCCCGTCTTCTCCCGATGCCGGTCGCGCGCCTCGACGACCTCCATCACGGCGGTTGCGAGCCCCCGCCCGGTGCCTTTCTGCTCCTGCGTGATGCAGATCGAGCCGCCGCCCATGCCGACTTTCACGGCTCCCGCCCCCGCCGCCACGAGATAGTCGAATCCCTCGCCGGTGATGACGTTGCCTCCGACGACGGGCAGATCCGGGGCATGGCGTCGGATCCAGTCGAGCGTCTCCTTCTGGAACACCGTGTGGCCGTCCGACGAGTCGACGACGAGGACGTCGACCCCGGCGTCGACAAGCGCCGGCACCCTGTCGCGAACGTCGTGCGTGTTGATCGCGGCGACCGCAAGGAGTCGCTTCTTCTCGTCGACGACCTGATCGGGGTTGTCGAGGTGGTCTTCGATGTCCTTGCGGAAGACGAGGGACAGCAGGCGGTTGTTGCGATCGACGATCGGGAGAACGGAACGGTGACCCTCGATGAGGAGCGCGTTGGCGGCCTCGAGGTCGGCGATCTCGACGCCGACGTCGAGCTGGGCGCGCGGGACCATTCGCTCCCGCGCTGGGATGTCTCCGTGGATGCGCGCGTCGTAGTCGCGGCGCGTGATGAGCCCGAGGAGTCGCCCGGCGGTGTCGACCACCGGAAAGGTTGAGTAGCCCTCGCGGCGACGCAGCGCGTCGACATCGCGCAGCGGGGTGTCCGGGCCGATCGTGTGCGGATCGACGAACCCCGCCTTGTGCGCTTTGATCTTCGCGACCATCGCCGCCTCGTCGGCGATCGCCTGCGATCCGTAGATGACGGCGGCGGCGCCGAGGCGTGCGAGCTCGATGCCCATGCGAGTCCCGGATACGGACTGCATCGCCGCGGCGAGCACGGGTGTGGTGAGCGAGATCGGTCTGCCGTCGGGACGGAGCACAAGTGGGCTTGCCAGCGTGACCTGTTCGATCGAAGTCTCCCGCGTTGTGAGGCCGGGGAGCAGGCGGAACTCGGTCAGCGTCCTCGAGGGTTCCATGTGGATGCGGCGTGCCATCGGACCTCCCGGATTGTCCATGTCCCTTTGTACCGTGATGGCGTCGGCGCTGCAAGAAACCGAAACGGCCGGGAGGCAGCAGCAATGACCGGGTGTCGTCGGAGACAGCGACTTGCCTCTCGACAGCCGGTCTGCGCTCTCCTACGGCCTCGTGCCGACGGCGGCCTGTCGCGACTCGAACTCTGCGCGGAACGTGTCGATCGCCGTCTTCACCGGGAGGATCGGCGACTGACCGAGTGGACACAGAGAGGAGGCCTGCATCGCCTTCGCCACGCTCACGAGGCGTTCGAGGTCGTCGGATGAACCGCGGCCGGAGCGGATCCTCTCCGAGAGTTCGACCAACGCGACGGTCCCGCCGCGACAGGGGACGCACTGACCGCACGACTCGTGCCGGAAGAATCGCAGGATGCCGTGCAGGAGGTCGACGATCGATGCGTCCTCGTCGAGGACGAGGATCGCGCCGGATCCGAGCACAGCCGCGTATTCCTTCGGGCCGTCGAAGTCCATCGGCACGTCGAGGCCCCTCTCACCAATGACGGCGCCGGCCGCGCCGCCGAGCAGGGCTGCCTTGAATCTCTTTCCGCCGCGAACGCCGCCCCCATACTCGTCGAGGATCGTGCGCAGCGGAGTTCCCATCTCGACCTCGATCAAGCCGGGATTCTCCACGTGTCCGAGGATCGTGTAGACCTTCGTTCCGGGGCTCCCTTGCGTTCCGAAGCGCCGGAACCACGCGGCGCCTCGCAGGATGATCGGCGGGACGTTGGCCAGGGTTTCGACGTTGTTCACGACCGTCGGCTTGCCCCAGAGCCCGACGGCTCCCGGGTACGGGGGCTTGATGCGCGGCGTGCCGCGCTTGCCCTCGATCGACTCGATCAGCGAGGTCTCCTCGCCGCAGATGTAGGCCCCGGCGCCCTTCTTGATCTCGACATGGAACGCGAACGGCGAATCGAGGACGCGGTCGCCGAGCAGGCCGGCTTCGCCGGCGTCGTCGATGGCCTTCTGCAGTCGTCGGATCGAGAGGCCGTACTCGCCGCGCACGTAGACGTAGCCCTTGCTCGCCCCGACGGCATAGCCGGCGATCATCATTCCTTCGAGAAGCCGGTGCGGGTCACCCTCGAGGATCAGGCGGTCCTTGAACGTGCCTGGCTCTCCCTCATCGGCGTTGCAGATGATGAACTTCTCGTCGCCCGGCGCCGTGAACGACCACTTGAGGCCGGTCGGGAACCCCGCGCCGCCGCGCCCGCGCAAGCCGGACCGCTTGACCTCCGCGATGACGTCGGCAGGCGCCGTCTTGGACTCGAGGAGCTTGGCGATCGCTTCGTACGCGCCGGACGCGATCGCTTCGTCGAGGCTGTCGGGATCGATCTTGCCGCAGTTCGCGAGCACGATGCGCGACTGGCGCTGAACGGCCCACGCGTTCTGCGTCGGCGCGGAGGCGAGGCGCAGGCGCTCGACCGGGCGCCCCTTCAGCAAGTGCTCTCGGACGATCTCGTCGACGTCGGCGATCGTGACGCCGCCGTAACGCACTCCGTCGGGGTAGACGACGAGCGCGACCCCGCGGCCGGCGACACCGACGTCGCCCGTCTCCATCACGCGGATCTCGTCGGCGAGCCCCTCGCGCTCGAGGGCTCGCGAGAGCGATGCCGCGACGTCCCTCGCCCCGGCAAGCAGGGCCTCTTCGTTGACGGCAACCAGGACGTGTCCCCTAGCCTGCGGCATCTCTCCTCCTCACGTCGGCGAGCACGTCGGTCACTCTCTTCTCAGTCAGGTTTCCGTAGAGCTCGGCGTCGACCATCATCGCCGGAGCGACGCCGCAGACGCCGAGGCAACTCGTCGTCTCGAGCGTGAAGGCGCCATCTTCCGTCGTTCCACCCACCGCCACGCCGAGCTGGGCCGACAGGAGGCCGAGCAGCGTGTCGGCGCCGACGAGCTGGCACGGAGGAGACTCGCAGATGCGAACGATGTGCCGCCCGCGTGGAGTCATGCTGTACATCGAGTAGAACGTCGCCGTGCTCACGACCTCCGACAACGGCGCCCCCACGTGCTCCGCTGCGGCTCGTAGGGCGTCCCGCGTGAGGTAGTGCCGCGGCTGTGCGTCCTGCAACTCGTGTAGGATGTCGAGCAGCGACTCCATCGATCGAGGGTACTTCTCCAGCAGCTCCTTCACGCGTCCTCCTCGCTTCTCCATGTCTCGACGGCCCGATCGAGCCATGCGAGCACGGCGTCCTGCGCTGCGGGCAACTCCCGCGCGACCTCGGCGCTCAGCTCCTCACCCACCGCGAACGAGACGACCGGAATGCTGAGCATCCAGCCTTCCGGCGCGCGGCCGCAGGTCATCGACGTCCAGGCGATCAGGGCCTCCGGCCCGAGCGCGTGCCCGATGCCGGCCGAAATCTCCCGCTGGGCGAGCCGCGCCAGGCGCAAGCGCGTCTCGCTCGCGTGCGCGTCGACGAATAGGACTCGCTCGGCGCGTCCGAGGGCCTCGATGAGGTCCGGGGTGAGCTGGTGGACGGTGGTGGTCTCGACGCCTCGCCGCGCCGGCAGCGCGCGCACGACGCGGATGCCGACGCCGTCGTCACTTCGCAGTTCGTTCCCGATCCCAACGACGAGGTCCATCTCCCCTTCCGGCGACTAGTCGCGAACGAGCGTCGCCTCGACGTCGCCTCCGGCGTTCACCACGGTGACGACGAGCGGCATCTTCCCCACCGCGTGCACCGAGCAAGAGAGGCAGGGATCGTAGGCACGGATTCCGCCCTCGATCCGGTTCAGCATCCCCTCGCTGACCTTGCCCTTCTTGATGTACATCTTGGCGATCTCGCGCACCGCGCGGTTCATCGCGAGGTTGTTGTGTCCGGTCGACACGATGAGATTGAGCTTCTCGATGATCCCGTTCGCATCGACCCAGTAGTGGTGGATCAGCGTGCCGCGCGGCGCCTCGTGGACGCCGACCCCTTCGCGTGCGTTGATGCCTGCCTGGGCCCGGATCTCGGTCGACGTGATGCGATCGTCGGCGAGGAGCTCGCCGATCTCCTCGAGCGAAGCGAGGATCTCGATCAGCCGCGTGTAGTGGTAGTCAAACACACGACCCGAGCGTTCCTTCGCGCCACCCCGGAACTCCTCGAGTTCAGCCTGCGCGAGCGGCGTCGCGAAGTGATCGCAGGCATTCACGCGGCCAAGCGGGCCGACCCGATACATGCCGTCTGGATACCCCTTCGGGACGTAGTGCGGGAACTTGAGATAGGTCCATGGTTCCGACGCTTCCTGGATGATCTCGTGATAGCGCGACGGGTCGTAGCCAGCGACGACGACCTTGCCCTTCGAGTCGACAAGCCGGAGGACGCCCGAGTAGTGCTCCCACGCGCCGTCCGGGCGGACGAGCCCCATGTACATGCTGGAGTATTCTGTCAGAACGCCGCGGTCCTTCGTCTCTCCGAACGTCGACTTGAACAGGGCGAGCGTCTCCCGAATGGTCGACATGGCCTCGGGCATACGCTCGACCATCCAGGCCCGGTCGGTCGCTGTGAGCGCCTGGTTCACGCCGCCGGGCACAGCCCATCCCGGATGGATTCGCTTCCCGCCGAGCCGATCGATGATCTCTTGACCGAATGCGCGCAGGCGAATGCCCTTCCGTGCCAGCTCGGGATTCGCCGCCACCAGCCCGACGACATTGCGCGTCGCCGGATCCGAGTCCCATCCGAGCAGGAAGTCGGGCGCCGAGAGGTAGAAGAAGCTGAGTGCGTGCGATTGGACCATCTGTCCGAGGTTCATCAGCCGGCGAAGCAGCACGGCCGTCGGCGGGATCTGCACTGCGAGAATCGCATCGCATGCCTTTGCCGACGCAAGGATGTGGCTCACCGGGCAGATGCCGCAGATGCGCGCCGTGAGCCCCGGCATCTCCCACAGCGTTCGCCCAATGCAAAACTGCTCGAAGCCTCGGAGCTCGGTTACATGGAACTGTGCGTCGCGCACGTCCCCCTTGTCGTCGAGGAACACAGTGATCTTGCCGTGCCCCTCGATGCGCGTCACCGGCTCGATGTGTATCTGCCTTTCCATCTCTCTTCCTTCTGCTATCCGAACTTGAGGTCCGAGCCGGTCAGTTCCGGCGTCTTGCCTTCGACGAGCGCGAGCACGGCCTTGGCAATCAGGCCGGCCGGCGGAGGGCATCCGTGGAGGAAGTAGTCAATCCGCACGACCTCCGCGAGAGGCCGGACGCGGCCGAGCAGATGCGGCACGACCTCGTAGGGAAGCGCTCCGTTGGACGTGACGCTCTTCCCGTAGATGTCTTCGATCATCTGGTCCGGATCGAGCCCGTTGCGCATCGCCGGGACGTTGCCGGTCACGGCGCAGTCGCCGAGTGCGACGAGGATCTTCGACTTCTCGCGCGCGGTGCGGACGAGGTGCAAGTGCTCCTCGTTCGCCACAGCGCCTTCAATCAGCGTCACGTCGACTCCGTCCTCCGGGAACACTTTCAGGTCCGTGATCGGGCTGTTCCGGAGATCGATCTTGCCCGCGAGATCGATGAGGGTCTCGTCGATATCGAGGAGCGACATGTGGCACCCGGCGCAGCCGCTGAACCACATGGTGGCGACGCGAACCTTAGCCATGAGTCCTCCTCTCCTTCAGGTGCGCGACGACTTCTGGTTTCTTGCGCATCTCGCCGTTGCTTTCGCCCTTGCGTACGATCGCTCCGGTGGGACAGACCTCGACGCACTTGCCGCAGCTCGTGCAGGACTGCGCCTCACCCCAATCCACATCGAGATCGGTGATCACGCGGGCGTGGCTGCCGCGCTCGGCGAAGTCCCACGTGCGTGCGCCTTCGACCTCGCTACACGCCCGGACGCAGCGGCCGCAGAGCACGCAGCGGTCTCGATCGATCAGGAAGCGAGGGTGCGTGGCGTCGATGCGACGGCGCGGATACGCGTACGGCACGGTGACCGAGTGCATCTCGAGCTCGCACGCGAGATCCTGTAGCTCGCAGCCGCCGTTCGAGACGCAGAACGAGCACACGTGGTTCCCCTCGGCGAACAGAAGCTCGAGGATCGTCCGTCGATAGGCGCGGACTGTCTCCGTGGCTGTCTGAACTTCCATCCTGTCGGCGACGCGCGTCGTGCACGCCGTCACCAGTTGGCCGCGCACATCGACGATGCACAGGCGACAGGCCCCGACGTCGGACAGACCGTCGAGGTGGCACAGCGTCGGAATCTTGATTCCGTTCTCGCCGGCCACGTCGAGGATCGTCCGATCAGGGCGGGTCACGATCTCCCGGCCGTCGATCTTCACCGTAATCCGTTCCACTTCCGCCTCCAGATCCCTTCGGTCGCTTTCTCCTGCCTCAAGTCGCGTCTTCTCTATTCACGCCGCCGCCGCAACCGTCTCACTGCGGGACTCCGCATGCTCATCCTGCGCGCGATCGCAGTGCAGACAACGTCGGGCTTCCTCGATCGCCTCGTCACAGGCAAGACACCCTCGAACCTCGGCGAACGAGCCGACGCGCGAGCCTGCCGGAGCCAGGGAAGGCACGGCGCGCGGCCGCTCCCGGGCATAGGCGCTCTCGTCGTAGCGGGACTCGATTTCAGCGCGCGCCTCGCGTCGGATCTGTCCGTCGCCGCCGAGATGTCGGTCGATCGCGGCAGCCGCGCGGCGCCCCGCAGCGATGGCCTCCACCACCGTGGAAGGTCCGGTCGTCACGTCGCCGCCCGCGAACAGGCCGGGCCGTCGCGTCATCAGCGTCTCGGGATCCACGGCGGCCGTCTTGTCGCCCGTCACGTCCGCGCCGGCCTTTGTCAGGAGGCCGAGGTTCGCTTCCTGCCCAACCGCAATGAGGATGGTCGAGGCGTGGATGACGAAATCCGAGCCGGGTTCGGCGACCGGCCGCCGGCGCCCGGAGGTGTCGAACTCGCCCGGGCGCATCTTCGTGCAGCGCAGGCCTTCGACGTGTTCCGTCCCGATCAGCTCCGCGGGCGCAGTCATGTCGAGGATCTCGATCCCTTCCTCGATGGCCTCAGCGATCTCCTCGCGCGACGCCGGCATGTCGGTCTTGGCGCGGCGGTACACGATCGTCACCGAGTCCGCTCCGAGTCGCCGAGCCGTCCGAGCCGAGTCGATCGCGGAGTTGCCGCCGCCGATGACGATCACCGGGCCGCGGATGTCGCGCCGCCCGTCGATGTTCACGGCCTTGAGGAAGTCGACGCCGGCGTAGACTCCGCCGAGCGTCCCCTTGCCGAGCCGAAGCGTCTGCCCCTCCATTGCGCCCGAGGCGACAAACACGGCGTCGGCACCGGAGCGGAACAACTCCTCGAGGTCGGCGACCGGACTCAAGCACTCGATCCTCACCCCGGCCTTCTCGATCCGCTCGATGTCAGCGCGCAGGATGTCGCGCGGCAGGCGATACTCCGGAATGCCGGTGACCATCGTCCCTCCGGCGATCGGAAGCGCCTCGTGCACGACCGGCGCGTAGCCGAGGCGCGTCAAGAAGTAGGCGCAGGACAAGCCGGCCGGGCCGGAGCCGACGATCTCGATGCGCTGCGGCTTGATGGACTCCGGCGGAGCGATGCCGAGGCCGCGCTCGTGCGCAGCGTCGGCCATGAATCGCTTGAGATCGCGGATGGCTACGGCCTCGTCCATCTGGCTGCGCTGGCACTTGGTCTCGCAGAACGCGTAGCAGACGCGGCCGCAGACTCCGAGCAGCGGGTTCTGGTCCATATGGACGAGGAACGCCTCTTCGACGTCGCCGTTCGCGAGGTGCCCGACGTAGGCCGGCACATCCACGTGCGCGGGGCAACTCGCCTCGCACGGTGCGACGAACATCGCCGCGCACACGGCGGCCGGGCACGTCTTGTAGCGGATATGCGCGATGTACTCATCGCGGAAGTACTTGAGCGTGCTCAGGACGGGGTTCGGCGCCGTCTGCCCGAGCCCGCACAACGAGGTCTTGCAGATCGCCGCCCCGAGCTCCTCGAGCCGATCGAGGTCACGCATCGTGCCCTCGCCGAGCGTAATCCGGTTCAGGATCTCGAGCATGTGCACGAGCCCGACCCGGCACGGCGTGCATTGGCCGCACGACTCCGACGCAGTGAATTCGATGAAGTACCGCGCCAAGTTCACCATGCAGGTGTCCTCATCGAGCACGATGAGTCCACCCGAGCCGACGATCGCCCCGAGCTCCTTCAGGGACTCGTAGGAGACCGGCGTGTTCAGGTACTCGACCGGGATGCAGCCGCCCGACGGGCCGCCGGTCTGGATGGCCTTGAGGCGCTTGCCATTCGGCACGCCGCCGCCGATGTCGAACACGACCTCGCCGAGCGTCGTGCCCATCGGAACTTCGACGAGTCCGGTGTTGCGGACGTTGCCGGAGAGAGCGAAGACCTTCGTCCCCTTGCTCTCGCCGACTCCGATCGACGCGAACCACGCCGCGCCGCGCTGAATGATGTGACGGACGTTGGCGTACGTTTCGACGTTATTGAGCAACGTCGGCTTCTTCCACAGGCCGGAAGCGGCCGGATACGGCGGCCGCGGTCGCGGGACGCCGCGCCGCCCCTCGATCGATGCGATGAGCGCCGTCTCCTCTCCGCAGACGAACGCGCCGGCTCCGACGCGGACATCAATGTCGAAGGAGAACGTTGAATCGAGGATGCGGCTTCCGAGGAGTCCCAGCGTTCGCGCCGCCTTGAGCGCCTTCTGCAAGCGTTGGATCGCGAGCGGGTACTCGGCGCGGACGTAGACGTAGCCGCGCTGTGCCCCGACAGCGTACGCGGCGATCGCCATGCCCTCGATGACCGTGTGCGGGTCGCCTTCCAGGACGGCACGATCCATGAACGCGCCGGGATCTCCCTCGTCGGCGTTGCAGATGACCGCCTTGTCCGAGCCCTTCGCGTCGCGGACGAACTGCCACTTCATCCCGGTCGGGAATCCGGCGCCGCCGCGGCCGCGCAGGCCGGACGTCTTCATCTCGGCGATCACGTCGTCGGGCGACATCGAGGTCACGGCCTTGCCGAGCGCCTCGTATCCGCCAGCGCCGATGTACTCCTCGACCGATTCCGGGTCGATCGCGCCGCAGTTCGCAAGCACGATCTTCTCCTGCTTCTCGAAAAACGGGATCGATCGCTTCTCATGGACGATCCGCTCCGCCTCTTCCGAGCGGAACAGGAGACGCGATACGACGCGCCCCTTGAGGAAGTGCTCGCGCACGATCTCGTCGACGTCGGCGACCGCGACGCCCCGGTAGAGCACGCCCTCGGGGTACACGAGGACGAGAGGCCCGTGCTCGCACGGGCCCATGCAGCCGGTCTCGATGATTCGCGCCTCCTCGGCGAGGCCGTGGGCGACGATGCTCCGACCGAGTTCCTCTCTGACCTCGCGGCTGTGCGACGATACGCAGGCGCCGCCGGCGCAGACCAGCACTTCAAGACGGCTCGGCACGACTACTCCTTCTCCGCGTCGTAAACGGCGAGGACGAGGTCTTCGACGATCGTTCCGTTGACGACGTGCTCGGCGACGATGCGACGGGCTCCCTCTGGGTCGACCGCGCCGTAGAGCACGCGAGGCCGGTCCCGCTCGATGACTTCGATGACCGGCTCCTTGGAGGCGAACCCCTTCTCGCCGGACTGCGTGACGACGACATCGGACAGCCTGCGCTTCTCGATCTCGTCGAGCAACGCGGAGATGACGCCGCGGGCTCCCGCGGCGATGCCCGACGTGCCCATGCCGACGACGATCTTCACCCTCACCGGGCCGCCACGCAGGCGCATCTCCGCCTGCGCCCGCTCGCGAATCTGTCGCAGCTCTTCAAGCTTCATGCTTCCGTCCCTTCGCGGTGTCGCCTGACTGGGGTCTCGGGGATGCGGGGGCGTCCGAACGCGCCGCCGCGCGGTATGTCTCGAGGACCGCCAGGGCCTTGGTCGGGCTCAAGCGGCCGTACACGTCGTCATCGACCGTCATCACGGGAGCCAGCCCGCATGCCCCGAAACAGCGGGCGGTGTCGAGCGTGAACAGGCCGTCCTCGGTCGTTCGTCCTTCTGCGACGCCGAGCTCCCGCTTGAGTCTCTCGAGGATCTTGGCTCCCCCTTTGACGTAGCAGGCCGTTCCGAGGCACACGCTGACCTTGTGCTTGCCGGCGGGGTCGAGCCGGAAGAAGTTGTAGAACGTCGCCACGCCGACGACCTCGCTCTTCGGAGTCCGCAGGGACTCCGCGACGAAGTCGAGCACGTCGTCCGGCAGATGTCCGACAACTCCTTGTACGGCGTGCAGAACCTGGATGAGAGGGCCGGGGGAGCCGGCAGCGCCGTCGACAATCCGTCGCAGCTCCGCCGCCTGCTCGGCCGTGCATGACTTGAGTTCCATTGCGCCCGCCACCTCGCTTCTGTTCTCTTGGTGCCGGGGCTGTCTCGGTGCGGCGACCGCCCCGGGCCCAAGATGGTACCCGGCCCGGCGCGCGGATGCCCGTCCGTGAAAGCTACGACGGCAGACTCGCTTCGGCGAGCTTCTCGGCGAGGAACGCTCGCAGGAAGGCGATGACGTCCGGGTGCGTGCGCGGCACGTCGCCCAGGATGGAGGCAAGGTCCTCCGTGTCGAGCCGGAAGCCGGTTTCGCAATCGCAGAGTAGGAGGACTCGACACTCGCCCGAGGTCACGAGAAGCGACAGGAAGGTCTCAGCGAGGTCGCCGAACGGCGGAAGGTCGATGTGGCTCCACTGGAACGTCGCGGTGACCGTCGTGCCTTGTCCCGGGCGGCTCCGGATCGCGAAGGTCCCGTTGCAGTGTTCGGCGGTCGCACGGAGCAACGGGAGTCCCAGCCCTACGCAGCGTGCGCACTTCGACGAATAGTAGCCTCGGCGCACTGCGGCGAGCGTTTCATCGTCCATTCCTCTTCCGTTGTCGCGGATCTCGAGGGTCAGACGGTCTTGCTCTCGATCGAGTGAAAGCGTCACCGAGACGAAGCTCGCTCCCGACGCGAGCGAGTTCTGGAAGAGGTCGAGCATGTGCAGGTCCAGCGACTCAATCACGCGTTCCTCCCTTCCGTCGGCGGCACGAGCGTCCTGCGCTCGACCGAGAGCCCTCGTCCCCTCACTCCGGCCGCCGCGAGTCGCATCTCGGCGACCGTTGCTCGAACGATTCGGAAGTGCGTGACCCGTCGGCCGATCGCGTCCGGCGTGTGCGCATCGGAGCTCCAGAGGAGCTTGCTCCGACGGCAGGTCGGCGGAAGCGCGTCTCCGTCGGCCTCGGCGAGCGGGAACTCAAGTCCCTCGGGGACGAATCCCAGCTGCGCGACGAGTCCATACGGCTGGCGGTCGACGTGGGCCGGTACGGCAAGCCCTCCGGCCGAGGTGATCCACTCGACGGCGGTCTCGAGATCGAGCTGGAGCGAGTTCACGAGGAGCCGTTCCTCGACAGCGACGACCTGTTCGTCGTCGTCGACGACGACCTGGTCGCCGAACAGCTCGGGCACGTTGGCGCGCTGCGGCAGACGTTCGTAGACCCTTCGCGAAAAGGCGTGCGCCGCCTCGGCACCATCGAAGTACGCGAGAAGGTGCACTTCTTCCTGCGTTTGAAGTTCGAGCCCGTAGAGGAAACAGAGCCCGCGTCGTGCGGCCTCGCGTGCGACGACGTCCGCCATCTGCGAGGTGTTGTGGTCGGTGATCGCGATCCAGTCGACCCCGTGCGCCGCGGCCGCGTCGACGATCGCTCGTGGCGACATCGACAACTCGCCGCACGGCGAGAGGCACGTGTGGATGTGGAGATCTGCGACGTAGTCCCTCAGCACGTCTTCCCGGCCAGAGCCCGCTCGATCCTGCCCGCGAGGGCAAACGCCGTGTCGGACGACGAGAACACGGGGACTCCTGCGGTGCGCGCCCGATCGACGACGGCGTCCGTCGCGCGGACGCCAGCGGCGAGCACGATCCCGGCCAGCCCGACCACCTGCGCGACGGCGATGATGTTGGCATGGTGCTGGATCGTGATCCAGACCTCGCCCGGCTTCGCGGACGCGAGGACGTGCGAGAGAAGGTCGCCGCAGTAGCCGCCGCTCACGCTCGCTTCGGGCGAGGCTCCTTCGCTCTGAATGTCCCAGTTAAGTGCCCTGGCCAATTCCTGTAGAGTCATCTTCGCTCCTCTCGATTCTGCACCGCACCCTCGTTCCCTGCCCCATGTGCGAGTGGATCTCGAATCCGTCGGACGTGCGCTGCATGTTCGGAAGCCCCATCCCAGCGCCGAATCCCAACTCGGTGGCCCAGTCCGGTGCGGTCGAGTAGCCGGGCGTGAGGGCCAGGTCGATGTCGCCGATGCCTGGCCCGTCGTCCTCGATGAGGATCTCGATCGCGTCGGGATACACGTCGACCTCGAGGATGCCCCCGCGGTCGGAGTACACGATGAGATTCATCTCTCCTTCAAACGCGACGATCCCGGCGCGGCGAGCGTCCGCGGCGCTGACGCCGCCCTCGCGCAGCTCGCGCTTGATCTGCGCCGAGGCGCTGCCGCCATGCTCGATGTCTCGCGCCTTGATGTGATGGACGAAGCGCCTCACTCCATCGTCTCGACGGGTCGGTTCTTGCATGGTCGCACTCCGTTGCCATAGAGGAGTCCGCAGGTCTCGAACATCGTCTTCTTCGTCGACAAGAGGGGAATGCCGAGCTGCTCGGCGCGGGCGGCGATGGACGGCGCCGGGCGCTTCCCGCGGACGAAGACGATGGCGATGACGTTGAGGATCTCCGCGACGCGGATGACCTGAGGGCTGACGTTGCCCGTGATCAGAGTCGTCCGCTCGTCGGTCAATGCCAAGACATCGGACAGGAGATCGACGGCGTAGGCGCGGTCGATCACAAGCTCGCCTCGCCCGGCGCCGGCGAGCACATCGGCCTCCACAAGCGTTGCCACATCGTCCAGTCTCATGCCCGCCTCCTACGACCCGTACTTCGGGCTCTGATTCGCGAAGCTCAAGAGCATCGGCAGGATCTGTCCGCTCCAGCGGAGGAGGCCGCCGCGCGCCGCGGCACGCTCGTCGAACGTCGTGACGTCGTCGCGCAGCACGTTCGGTCCGACGAACAACGCGGGGACCGGGTCTGCCGTGTGATCGCCGTAGTCGACGGCCGTCGTGTGGTCGCCGGTGAACGCGAGGTGCGTTGACGTCCAGTCGAGCTGTGCGTCGAGCGGTCCGAAGAACTCCGCATCGATGCGCTCGATGAACGCGATCTTGGCGGCCGCGTCGTGATCGTGTGCCGCATTGTCGGTGCCCTTGATATGGACGAAGACGAGATCGTACGTCGAGAGCGCCTCGAGCGCCGCCTCGGCCTTGGCCCGCAGGTTCGTGTTCAAGCCGCCCGTGGCTCCGGCAACGTCGATCGACTCGAAGCCGCAGGCCAGCGCGACCCCGCGATAGAGTGCGCCGCCGGCGATCACGGCGCCGCGGATGCCGTAGATCGACGAGATCGACGGGATGTGCGGGCAGTCGGCCGCGCCGCGGACGAGGAGGATGTTGGCCTTGGGCTTACCGGCCGCCTCGCGCGCCCGATTGAGAGGCAGGTCGTTGAGCAACTCGTGGCTCGTGCGCGTGAGTTCGTTCACGGCGTCCGCCGTGCGGCGCGCCGCCTTGCCGTCGGCGAGCGGTTCTGCGGCGCGGATCTCGGCGCCCGGTTCGTGCGGGTCGGTCTCGCCGACGTAGGGCGAGAGGTCCCTGCCCCGGAGGAGGAGCGCGCCGCGGTGCTCGGTCGAGGCACGGAACTGAACCTCAACGCCCGGGATCTTGAGCTTCATGCCATCGAGGGCCTCCTCGAGTTCCTGCTGCCCCGACTCGATGCGGCCGGCCCGTCGATCGACGAGGCGGAGTGTCTTTCCGGATCCTTCGACGGTCGCGAAGTTGGCGCGGAAGCAGATGTCGCCGGGCTGAACATCGAGGCCGATGCCGACGCACTCGAACACGCCGCGGCCCGTGTAGAACTCGCGTGGGTTGTATCCGAGGAGCGAGAGATGCGCGGTGTCGCTTCCCGGGCGGATGCCGGGGCCGATCGGATCAACGAGTCCGACGGCGCCGCGCGCCGCGAGGCGATCGAGATGCGGTCTCTGCGCGGCCTCGAGGCACGTCTTGCCGTCCCGGTCGGTCGGTCGCCCCCCGAGACCGTCGGCGATGATGAGGATGCTCTTCATATGCCCTCCCTGAGTTCTCGCCGACACGGTATCGAACGCCACGCGGCGTTTCAAACCTCTTCTCAAGCCGCGCGGCCGCCCGCCGTGGACCCGAGGGAGGCGGATGCGGCAGAATCCGGAGGAGGTGGTCGGGTGTCGATGCGGTCGGAGTGGGTCGGAGTCCTCGAGCGTGCGGTTCGGACGGCAACGATCGTCCTTCCTGCTGACGTAGTTGACGCGTTGCGCTCCGCGCTCGGACGCGAGACGTCGGAACTCGCGCGGCTCCATCTGGAAACCCTGCTCGAGAACGAGCGCGTCGCGCGCGAGAACGGTCTGCCGATCTGTCAGGACACCGGGACGCCTGTCTTCTTTGTGCGTGCCGGTGCGGCGAGCCCGTGGCTCGCCGACCTTGCCGATGCGCTCGCCGACGCCGTGCGCATGGCAACCGACTCGGTTCCGCTGCGGCCGAGCGCAATCCATCCATTCACCGACGAGAACGTCGGAAACGTCGGGCGCAGCGTGCCCGTGGTCGACTGGGAGATCGTCCCGGGTCGCGAGATCGAGATCGTCTACGTGGCGAAGGGCGGCGGGAGCGAGAACGCGTCCGGACTGCTCTTCGTCCAGCCCGGGTGCGGAATGCAGGCGATCGAGAAAGCCGTTCTGTCTCACGTTGCGCGCGTCGCTCCGCGCGCGTGCCCGCCCGTCGTCGTCGGAGTCGGGATCGGCGGCACAGCCGATCTGGCGCTGCGGCTCGCGAAGCGGTCTCTCGTGCGCCGACTCGACGTGCACCACGCCGACCCATCCGTGGCCGCATTCGAGCGACATCTTCTAGACGCGATCAATGCGACCGGCATCGGCCCTGCCGGTCTCGGCGGCCTGACGACGGCGCTCGCTGTTCACGCCGAGTTCGCATTCCGCCATCCGGCCTCTCTCCCGATCGGCGTGGCGCTCCAGTGCTGGGCCGATCGGCGCGCTGCAATCCGCATCCACGAAGACGGATCTGCGGAGGCCGTCGAATGAACCGTCGAGTCGAGCTCCCAATCCTGCAGCGCGACGTCTCTGCGTGGCGCGCCGGGGACATCGTCTCTCTCTCCGGCGTCCTCCTCACGGCGCGCGATCTCGCGCACCGAAGGATCCTCGAGTCGAGCGAGCGCGGATCGGAGCTTCCGTTCGACCCGACGGGCCTTCCGATCTTTCACTGCGGGCCGCTCGCGCGCCGCAGCGCGGCAGGCTGGACGATTGTCGGCCTTGGTCCGACGACGAGCGCGCGGATGGAGTCATCAACGCCCACGATCATGGCCCGCTACCAGACGCCATTTCTCATCGGAAAGGGTGGGATGGGACCGGCAACGCGCGAGGCGATCGTCACCCACCGGGCGGCGTATCTCGCGGCCGTCGGCGGCACCGGTGCGCTAGGCGCTCGTGCCGTGGACGACGTGCTCGGCGTGTTCTGGCTCGACGAAGTCGGCATGCCTGACGCAGTCTGGGTGCTCCGCGTGCGCGACTACGGACCGCTCGTCGTGACGATCGACTCGACCGGGCGCGATCTCCACGACGAGATCGTCCGGGCCGCTGCCGGGTCCACGGTGTAGCCCTCGGACCGCGTGTCACTTCGGACGTTGTCTCTCATGTCGTGTTGACAGCTGACGACCGCAGAGGACGCTGAGAACGCAGAGGGAAGGAATGCCGGCTCCCGCCGTCCGGGGCCCGTGAGGAGGAGCTCCTACGGGTCGCTGGACGCGTCGCTCGTCCCGCCGTGTGTCGTCTCCAGTTCACGCGTGTTGTCGCCCTCCGCGTCCTCTGCGCGCTCCGCGGTGCGAGACGGCTCGTGAGGCAGCGCGCGCTGGCCCGTGCCCGGGTCACGCCACTGCGCTACCATGAGCGAAGAAGACACGACCAGGAGAGCCCATGTCTGACCGCAGACCGAGTCCGTCTTACGACGAGCGCGTGAGGCAGGCCGCCGCGCCGGGCGAGAAGGCGCCCCGACTGCACGCGTTCTACCACGGCAAGATCGAGGCGTCAGTCAAGTGTGCGATCACGGGCTTCGACGACCTCTCGATCTGGTACACACCGGGCGTCGCCGCCCCGTGCAAGGAGATCGCGGCGGACCCCGCGAAGCTCCGCGAGTACACGAACGTCGCCAACGCCGTGGCGGTGGTGTCCGACGGCTCGCGCGTTCTCGGCCTCGGCAACATCGGCGCGCGCGCCAGCCTGCCGGTGATGGAGGGCAAGGCGCTCCTGTTCAAGTATCTCGGCGGCGTCGGCGCGTTCCCGATCGTGCTGGATACCCAGGACGAGGATGAGATCGTTCGCGCCGTGCGCTGGATCGCTCCCGGCTTCGGCGGGATCAACCTCGAGGACATCGCCACGCCGAAGTGCTTCCCCATCCTCGAACGCCTGCGCGCCGAACTCGACATCCCGGTGTGGCACGACGACCAACAGGGCACGGCGGCGGTCACGCTCGCCGCGCTGTTCAACGCGCTCGAGCTCGTCGGGAAGCGGATCGACCAGGTGACGATCGCGCTGCTCGGGATCGGAGCGGCGGGCGCAGCGACGCTGCGTGTCCTCGTCGCCGCGGGTGTCCCGGCCGGGAACGTGCGGGTCGTTGACGTCGTGGATGGGAGACCGGCGATCCTCAGCCGCGGCCACGATCTGGAACGGCTCTTCCCGCACCGCGGAGAGCTGCTCGCGAAGACGAACCGGGATGCGGTTCGTGGATCGACCCCCGAAGCCCTCGCCGGCGCCGACGTCGTGATCGCGTTCACCAAGCCCGGGCCCGACACGATTGAGAAGCGTTGGCTCGAGGCGATGAAGCCGCGCGGCATCGGCTTCTTCATGGCCAACCCCACGCCCGAGATCTGGCCGTGGGACGCCGCGGAGGCCGGTCTGGTCGTCGTCGGCACAGGGCGAGGGGATTTCCCGAATCAGGTCAACAACTCGCTCGGCTTCCCCGGCATCTTCCGCGGCACGCTGGACGTCGCGGCGACGACGATTACCGACGAAATGGCGATCGCCGCCGCGCGGGCGATCGCGCAAACCGCGGTTGACCGAGGACTTCGCGAGGACTCGATTCTGCCGACGATGATGGAGACGGACACCTTCATCAACCAGGCTATTGCCGTCGGCCTCAAGGCGATCGAACAAGGCATCGCCCGCCGTCCGCTTTCCGAGGCCGAGCTGCGCTCCGAAGCCGAGGTGCGAATCTGTCGTGCACAGAGCGAGACGCTGGTCCTGCAGAGAGAAGGACTGATCCCTCCGCTTCCTGCCTAGGCGGACCGCGGGCGGGGCGCCGAGCTCAGGCGACTCTATAGTTGTTGCCTCCCTATAGACTGTGGGGCTAGAATCAGTTCCGAACGGAGGCGAGGATGTTCCAGCGCAAGGTGCAGAAGACGGGCGGGTCGACCTACTTCGTCACGCTGCCCAAGGAGTGGGCGGACGAGGTCGGTATCAAGCCGCAGGCTATCGTAAGCCTGATTCCAAGCGACTCCGGCGCGCTTCTTCTGGTCCCCGAAAGCCTGCCCGGACGCAATCGCTGCACGGTGACAACGGGTGACTGGGGTTTCGACCGTCTCCAGCGCGAGATCATCGCCCGCTACATCGTCGGGTACGACGTCATCGAGGTCGAGTCAGACAAGATCCGGGCCGAGCAGCGCCGCATGGTGCGCGACATCGCGCAGGGCCTCATTGGGCTCGAGATCTTCGATGAGTCGCAGAAGGCGATCACGCTGCACGCGCTCGTCAACGTGCGGGATTTCCCGCCCGAGCGGACGCTCCGCCGCGTCTTTGACATCTCGCTGACCATGGTCACGGACGCCGTGGCGGCCTTCTGCGGTCACGATGTCGAGCTCGCGCGCGACGTGGTCGATCGCGACGACGATGTGGACCGCCTTGCGCTGCTTGTTGCGCGGCAGTACAGCCTGCTCCTTCGGGACCTCGTCCTTGAGGAAGACTACGGCCTGTCGAGGCTCCAGTTCTCGAACTACAACGAGGTCGTCGAGCAGCTCGAGCGCGTGGCTGACCACGCGGTCAAGATCTCGGGAGCCACGATCGCTCTCGAATCTCCAGTGCGCAAGGCGGCTGCGAGTGAGGTCAGTGCGCACGCGGAGAGCTCGACCGACATCGTGCGGCGCGCCGTTCGCTCCTTCATGGACCAGAGCGTGGAGCTGGCGAACGAGGTTCTCTCGGATCGTACGAGCTCGGAGAAGCTCTTTTCCGTCGCCCGTCGGGCGATTGGCGACAAGCACCCCGAGGAGGCTCCGTCGATCAGCATCGTGCTCGACAGCCTGCTGCGCATCCGCGAGTACGGGTTCAACATCGCCGAGCACGCGCTCGACGTCCCCGCGGCAACCCACTTGCGCGGGACGGGGAAGGTCTCCAAGCCGGCCAAGGTCGGATAGTCCGCTCTGGCTTCACCTCGACTGCCGGC
>JBFYRA010000129.1:0-5350 GCA_041302485.1 Candidatus Bipolaricaulota bacterium | reverse complement strand
ACGGCCCGCGCGATCGAGCGCGCCGTCCTCTGGAGGAGCCTGCTCGACAGCCCCTTGCGTCTGTTCCTCGATCGCGCGAAAGGAGAACCCTAATGGCTGCCGTCCACACCCTGCGCTGCGTCTCGTGCGGCGCGGAGTACGACCCCGACCGCATCGACTACACGTGCCCGGCGTGCGGGCCGCGCCGCGGGACGCTCGAAGTCCTATACGATGAACCGACACTGCGCCGGGACCTCCGACGAGACTCCTTCGCGGCCACCGGCCGCCTGTCGATGTGGCGCTACGAGATGCTCCTGCCGATCGCCGACATGCGCTTCGTGCAGCCGCTCCGCGTCGGCTGGACGCCGCTGTACGCGTTTCCTGATGTCGCTCGCCGGCTGGGGATCGCCTCGCTCCACGTCAAGGACGACGGTCAGAATCCGACCGCCTCGTACAAGGACCGAGCAAGCTCGCTTGTCGTGATCAAGGCGCAGGAGAAACGGCGCCCGATCGTGACCTGCGCGTCGACCGGCAACGCCGCCTCTTCGCTCGCCGGCTTCGCCGCCGCGGCCGGACTCCCGGCGGTCATCTTCGTCCCCGAGCGCGCCCCGGAAGCGAAAGTTGCTCAGCTCCTGGTCTACGGCGCGAAGGTCTTCTCGGTGCGCGGAACCTACGACGACGCCTACGACCTCGCCGCGGAAGCCGCCGACGCGTTCGGCTGGTACAACCGATCGGCGGCCATGAATCCCTACCTCGTCGAGGGGAAGAAGACGGGGGCGTTCGAGATCGCCGAACAGCTGGGCTGGCAACCTCCGGACGTCGTGTTGATCGGCGTCGGCGACGGCTCGGTGGTGAGCGGCCTGTGCAAGGGGTTCAGCGAGCTCAAGCGGTTCGGCCTGATCGATCGCGAGCCCTGCGTGATCGGCGTTCAGGCTGAGGGCTCGTCGCCGATCGCCAAAGCCTTCTCGCGCTACCGCGGCGGCACGGTCGAGTTCGAAGATACTGATGCGCACACTGTGGCGGACAGCATCTGTGTCGGCAAGCCGCGCGATGTTGTCAAGGCCGTGACCTACGTCGCGCGCAACGGCGGCTCGTTCGTCACCGTCAGCGACGACGAGATCCTCGCGGCGATCGTTGACTTGGCCCGCGCGACCGGCGTCTTCGCCGAGCCGGCGGGCGCCGCCTCGTACGCCGGACTCTTGAAACTCTCAGGGGCCGGAACGCTCGAGGGCAAGACGGCCGTCGTCGTGATCTCGGGAAACGGACTGAAGGACGCGTCCGCGGCGCGCACGCGCATCGGACAGCCGATTCGGATCGAACCGAAGCTCGCGGAGGTCGAGCGACACCTATGAAGATCGAGTTTCGCCTGAACGGTCGTCCCGTCGCAGTGCAGGCCGGTGCCGACGCCCGCTTTCTGGACGTCTTGCGGGAGACGCTCCAGCTGACGGGGACGAAAGAGGGATGCGGCGAAGGCGAGTGCGGCGCGTGCACGGTTCTTGTCGACGGCGAGCCGGTCAACTCGTGTCTCGTTCTCACCGCGCAGGTCGACGGCTGCGATGTGCTCACGATCGAGGGCCTCGCCGACGGTGGGCGACTCCACCCGATCCAGCAAGCGTTCGTGGACTCTGGCGCCATCCAGTGCGGCTTCTGCACGCCCGGCTTCGTTCTCAGCACGTACGCCCTCCTGCGCCGAAGCCCGGACCCGTCGGACGAAGAGGTTCTGACCGCGCTCGAGGGCAACCTCTGTCGCTGCACCGGGTACGCGAAGATCCTCGTCGCCGTGCGGCTTGCCGCCTCGCGGCTTGCCGCTTCCCGCCTTGCCGCGTCGTGTCCCGACGCCACGCAACGCTCGGCCGGGCGTCCGCCCGAGCCTTCGGTCGCGACTGACCTGTCGCAGGAGGCCGCCGAGTGATTGCCGCGCTCGTGCTCGCCGCCGGCCTTGGAACGCGAATGGGCGCATCGAAGCCGCTTCTCGACATCGGCGGCCGCCCGTCCCTCCGCTGCGTGCTTGATGCCATCGCCGCGGCCGGCGTATCGGAGGTCGTCGTCGTCCTCGGGTGCGACGCCGACCGCATCCTGGCTTGTGTCGACCTCACGAGGAGCCACGTCGTCCGCAATCCCGCCCCCGAGCGCGGCCTCTCCTCGTCCCTCGCGCTCGGCCTCGCCGCCATCCCCGCGTCGTGCACGGGCGCGCTCGTGTTCCACGCCGACATGCCGTTCGTCCGATCGAGCACGGTCCGCGCCGTCGCCGGCCTCGCCGGGGAAGGCGCTGTTCTCGCCGCGCCTTGCTTCGGTCGGCAGCGCGGGTTTCCGGTCTATTTCGCCCGCGAGTGTTTCGCGTCGCTCGCCGCGGAGCTCTCCGGCGACGAGGGCGGCCGGAGCTACCTCGATCGCCGTCAGGACGCGCTCCGCCTCGTCGACGTCGCTGACCCGGGGTGCGTGCGCGATGTCGACCGACCTTCGGACCTCGTCGCGACGGAAGGGAGTGTGCATTGGACTACGTCCGCGTAACCTCGGAAACTGAACTGGCTCTTGCCGCCCGCCAAGACGGCGCCGCGCTTGTCTGCGGCGGCACCGACCTCATGGTCAAGATCCGCGCCGGGACGGTCCGGCCACGCCTCGTCGTCGACATCTCGCGCGTCGACTCGCTACGCCGCGTCTCGGTGACGCCGGCGGGCGCCGTCATCGGCGCCGCCGCGCGGGTTGCCGACCTGCTCGACTCCCCGGAGCTCTGCGCTCGCTATCCGCTGCTCGCGACGGCGCTGCGCTCGCTGGGTTCCGTGCAGATCCGCAACCGGGCGACGCTTGGAGGCAACCTCGGCAATGCGTCGCCCGCTGCGGACAGTGCCCCCGCGCTTCTCGCCTACGAAGCCTGTGTCACGCTCGCCGGCGACGACGAAGAGAGGACTTTGCCGCTCGACGAGTTCCTCCGCGGCCCCGGCCGCACCGTCCTCCGTCCTGGGGAGTACATCCGAAGCGTTGTCCTCCCTGCCCCCCGCCCGGACTGGGTCTCGTTCTTCCATAAGGTCGGACGCCGGCGAGCCCTGACCATCGCGATCGCCAGCGTCGCCGGACTCCTCGCGCTGCGCGATGGAGCGGTCGACGACATCCGGTTGGCGGCGGGATCCGTGGCGCCGGTGCCACTGCGCCTTCACCGCGTCGAGCAGCAAGTCGTCGGGCATCGCATCGGCGCGCCGCTCGCGCAGGCTGCGGCACAGGTCGCCGCGCAGGACGTTGCGCCGATCGACGACATTCGCGCGACCGCGGCGTATCGCCGCGACGTCGTAGGCGACCTCGTCGCCCGCTTCCTATCGAACGCGCAACCCGACTCTGCGACTTCCGCGTGAGCTCGGCATCCGCTATTCTGTCGGAGGAAGGAGGCTTTCATGTCGATCCGAAGGTGCCTGTGTCTTGCGATGTGCATCGCGACGTGCGTTGCGCTCAGCGGCTGTTTCCTCTTCCCTAACCGTCCGCCCTCGGCCGCTTTCGTCGCGCGCTACGGCGTGACCCCGGAGGATCCGATGGTCGTCGACCTCGACGCCTCCGTGTCGACCGATCCCGATGGCGACTCGATCACGCGCTTCATGTGGGCCTTCTCGGACGACCTCGCGCTCGTCCAACCGGTCGACTTCTCGGCCGTGCGGGAGGTTCCCGTGCTGCGCGTGCGCTGCCCGAACGAAGGCGCCTACACCATCACACTGGTCGTCCACGACGCGCGGGGCCTGGGTTCCACTCCCGTCACGCAGACGATCATCGTGCCGGCGCCGCTGCCCTAGGCACGCCCCCTACGCCTGGGAGTCGACCCGCTTCGCGAGGTAGGCGATGTGCGCGTCGCGCGCATAACCTTCGTTTTGGAACAGCGCAAGCGACGCGGCGTTGTCTGTCTCGATGAGGCAGGCGATGACGAGCAGCCTCCGAGCTGCGAGCCATTCCTCCGCTGCGGCGACGAGCGCAGCGCCCACGCCGCGACACCGCGCTGCAGGAACTACGGCCAGTCGGTTGATCCATCCCTTGCGCCCGTCGTGCGTCGCGAGGACCACGCCGAGCACCTCGCCATCTTCCTCCGCGGAGAGGAACGCCGACCGCAGGTCGGCCATCTCCTGCTCCACGCGGTCGCGCCGGTCCCGCCCGCGCGGGCGATACGGAAGTCCGGCCGCCTCCCATACGGCGACAAGCCGCTCGACGTCGCCGATTGTCAGGTTGCGGATCCGCATGCGTCACCTCACACCAAGAGTACTCGGGTCTTGCCTGTTCCTCCTCTTCACATCGCTGCGTGTCGACGCTATAATCGACCTGGGACAATAAGACAAGAGAGGGCGCAACGCTCTCGTTGGATAGAGCGCAAGTGAAGACCGATCGGAGGGCCTATCGGCCGTCCGATTTGTTTCGATAACCACCACTTGGCCTACGGGCCAGGAGGAGCCATGAAAGAGCAGAGGGCCACGGTCAGTCTGTCGAGGAATCTCAGTGCGTCGGAAGACGACTATGAGATGATCGATGTCGACGACAGGCCGTCTCGTGCGGACAATCCGATTCGGACGTACTTCGGCGAGATCAGCCGCGTCCCGTTGCTGACGCGCGCCGACGAGGTTCGCCTCGCCAAGCGCATCGAGGCGGGCGATCAGCGCGCCAAGGAAGAGCTTGCCGAGGCGAACCTGCGCCTCGTCGTGTCCATCGCGAAGAAGTACCGCGGCTGCGGGCTGCCGTTCCTCGACTTGATCCAGGAAGGCAACTTGGGGCTGATGAAGGCGATCGAGAAGTTCGATTACACCAAAGGGTACAAGTTCTCGACCTACGCAACGTGGTGGATCCGCCAGGCCATCTTGCGCGCGATCACGAACCGCTCGCGGACGATCCGCGTCCCGACGCACATCAACGAGCTGATTCGAAAGATCTACCAAGTGGAGCGGAGTTTCCTCAAGGAAAACGGCGAACTGCCGACGCCAGAGAACCTCGCGCACGAGCTCGAAACGACGGTCGAGAACATCATCAAGGCCAAGAAGACGGCGCAAAGCATGACGTCGCTCGACATGCCGATTGGCTACGACGACGACGGCTCCGTGCTCGGCGACTTCATTGAAGACGTCACGGTGGACTCGCCGGAACGGGAGACGTTCGAACACCTCCTCGTCGAGGAACTCGAACGTGCTCTCGACGAGCGCCTGACAGATCGCGAGAAGCGCATCCTCGAGCTTCGCTACGGGCTGAACGACTACCAGCCGAAGACGCTCGACGAGGTGGGAATCGAGTTCGGAATCAGCCGCGAACGCGTTCGACAGATCCAGAAGGAAGCGCTCGCGAAGCTTCAGGATTCCGACCTCAAGCAGCGGCTGGAGTGGTTCAAGCTCCTATCCGAGGCCGCATAGCGGCA
>JBFYRA010000101.1:0-17890 GCA_041302485.1 Candidatus Bipolaricaulota bacterium | reverse complement strand
CCGCGGACGTCGATCTCCGGCGTGAGCTCGCCGCCACCTGACGCTGTCGGGTAGGGCAGAACGCCTCCGCTGACCGCGCCGCAACCGCCCTGCCAGCCAGTGCTGGGCGGGGTCGCGGTGTCACCGAGGTTGCAGTAGTAGTCGATGACGTAGCCGGAGAGTCCCATCTTCCAGTAAGGGGTTGCGTTGGGGAACCATTCGATCGAGTAGCTGCCGTTCACGTACGCCGGCTTGCCGTTGACGATGCCGGAGTAGGCGTAGGTCCCGTTCACTGCGGCGGACCCAGCGCCACTCACGACCACCGGGGCGTACGACTGGCCGGCCACGCATGACGCCAGCGACATCGTCGCGAGGACAAACACGCACAGGGCAGCCAGCGGTCTCCGCACTGCCATCGCCTCCTTGCCGCCTCGCTCCGACGTTCGGCTCGAGGTCCCACCTGACGCGGCAGTGTAAACAACTAGCTTGTATCCGTCGGTGATATGGATCACGCTCGGCATGGGCGGCACGTTTGACGACGCGCCGCCCGGGCTCTACCATCCCTAGCGTCGCCAGAGTGGCGGAATTGGCAGACGCGCGGGACTCAAAATCCCGTGTCCCGTGAGGGACGTGTGGGTTCGACCCCCTCCTCTGGTACCAAATGGCAAGGGATCCTTCGGGGTCCCTTGCCATTTGGCCTCGGAAGTCGCGTCGCACCCATGGAGTTCGCAGCGTTCGAGTCGGCGAACTCTCTAGCCGCACTTGTCCGTTCGGGAGCCGCGTTGCCCCAACGGAGTCCGCGATATCCAGACTGGCGGGCTCCGCCATCTGTCCGAAGGACAGCCCCGCGCCAGGCGTGGCCTGGGTTCACGACCCCCTCCTCTGGTGCCAAAGAACAGAAGCCCCTCCTCGTGGAGGGGCCTCTGTCTTCGGTCTACAGGATCGCGCGATCTATCGCTTGCGGCGGTCTTTCTCCCAGTCGCGCTCACGTCGCACGTCCGAGCGAGGCTTGTCGCCCCAGGGGGGACGGGGCTCTTCCTCTTTCGCCTTGCGCGTGCGCCGCAGGTACGTTGGGATATCGAAGTCGTCGGCGCCTACGCGGCTCTCCTCTTCCATCTTCGTGAGCATAGTCTCGTGCGACCCCGTCGAACTCTCTTCCTCACCCTCGTACGCCGCGGAGAACCCGGTCGCGATGACGGTGAGACGGACCTTCTCCATGCCTTCTCGGATCGCGGTCCCGAAGATGATGTCCGCTCGGTCCGAAACAGCCTCGCGAATGAGCGACGCGGCCTGAGTGACTTCCTCGAGCGTGAGATCGGCGCCGCCGGTGATGTTCATGATCACCTTGCGCGCGCCGTGGATGGAGCCGTCAAGGAGCGGGGACGAGATGGCGTTCCGCGCTGCCTCCTTCGTCTTTCCTTCTCCTTGGCCCTCGCCGATGCCCATCATCGCCGTACCGGCATCCCGCATGACGCTCTCGACGTCGGCGAAGTCGAGGTTGATCATCCCAGGAACGGTGATGAGGTCGGAGATGCCCTCAACGCCCTTGCGCAGGACCTCGTCGGCCATCTCGAACGCCTTCGTGATCGGCGTGTCTGCGGACGCCACCTTGAGCAGCTTGTCGTTCGAGATGCAGATCAGCGCATCGACGTTCTGCGACAGGCGGGCGATTCCTTCCTCGGCCTTCTGCGCGCGAGCGATCCCTTCGAAAGAGAACGGGCGCGTGACGATGGCCGTGGTCAGGATCCCCGCCTCGCGGGCGATTCCAGCAATGACGGGAGCCGCGCCAGTGCCTGTGCCGCCGCCCATCCCGGCCGTAATGAACACCATGTCGACGCCGCGCAGGAGGTCGACGACTTCCTCACGGCTTTCCTCGGCCGCAAGCTTGCCGACCTCGGGGTTCCCGCCCGCGCCGAGCCCATGCGTGAGCTTTCTCCCGATCTGCAACGTCTGGTGCGCGCGAACGACTTCGAGGACCTGCGCGTCGGTGTTCACGACCACGAGATCGACGCCTTGAACTCGCGTGTCGAACATGCGGTCAACGACGTTACCGCCGCCGCCGCCTACTCCGACGACCATCAGCCGCGCTGGCGGAGAGAAGTTCATCTGCTCGGCCATGGTCTAGCCTCGGAAGAACCGATTGAGCCAGGCGATGAGCTTTCGAGTGATCCCGCCGCTGGACGAGCCGCCGCGCTTCCTGTCGTAGTACTCCGGCTTCTTAAAGTCCTTCGTCTCCACCGCGTAGCGCAGGAGCCCGATCGCCGTCGCGTAGATCGGCGACTCGACGATGTCGCGCAGTCCGTGGATACCCTGCGGTATCTTGCCGCGCCGCACCGGGAGATCATAGCGCTGCGCCGCGAAGTCCGTGATGCCGTTCAGGAGCGAGGTGCCTCCCGTGAGCACGAGGCCGGCCGGAATGAGATCGCGATACCCGGCGTCCTCCACTTCCTGCATCGCGAGGTCCAGCAGCTCTTCGACGCGCGGCTCGATGATCTTCGCCAGTTTCTTCTTGGAGACGGTCTTCTTCTCGTCGCCGCCGATCGTCGCGACCTCGATCTTCTCGTCCTCGCCAACGCTGTCCACGAGCGCGGTGCCATGCTGCTTCTTGACCAGCTCGGCCTCTTCGATCGGCGTCTGAAGGCCGACCGTGACGTCGTTCGTGATGTGCTCGCCGGCGATAGGAATCACCTTGGAGAACCAGATGTCGCCGCCTCGGAACACGCTGATATCGGTTGTACCGCCACCGATGTCCATCAAGACGACGCCGAGTTCCTTCTCCGCCGAGCTGAGCACGGCGAGCGAGGATGCGATCGGCTCGAGCACGATCTGGCGGATCCCGATCCCGAGGCTCTCGACGCAGCGCACGAGGTTGTGCACGGCTGTGATCGCGCCCGTCACGATGTGGACGTCGACCTCAAGCCGAGTGCCAGTCATGCCCACGGGATCAGTGATCCCGTCCTGTCCGTCGACGATGTACTGCCGAGGGATGATGTGGATCATCTCGCTCTCCGACGGAATCTGGATCGCCTGGGCCGTGTCGACGACGCGGCGAACGTCGTCCTCGGTGATGATGCGGTCCGGTCGATTGATCGAGACCGTTCCGCTGTTGTTGATCGAGTTGATGTGCTTGCCGGCGATGCCAACGTAGACCGACTCGATCTTCACGTCGGCCATATTCTCGGCCTCTTCCACCGCCTTCTTGATCGATGTGATCGTGCGCCCGATGTCGACGACCACACCCTTCTCGAGGCCATGAGATTCGGCTTTCCCCATTCCAATAACTTCGATCGTCCCGTTGACGATGTTCCCCACGATCGCGACCACCTTCGTGGTTCCTACGTCAAGCCCGACGACCACTCTCTCTTTCCTCATCTCTTCACCGCCTTACCCGAGGCACAAGCGTCGCCTCCCCCCCAAACCGAAGATCGATCAGCTCATACTGCTCGGCCTTCACCGCGCGACAGAGCGCATCCAGGTAGCGAACCCTTTCGGCCGCCTCGCCGAGCGCTCCCAGTCGCACGCGGGCATCGGTCGTCGTCACCAGTTCCGCCGAGCCCCGCACGCTGACATCGACCTCGCGCACGGTGATTCCTGCAAGCGGCGCATGGGTCAGTGCATCGAGCAGGTTCGCGACCGACGCATCTGCAAGATGCCCCCCGGCCTCCGGCGCGGTCACCGTCGCCCCTCTGAGGAGCGGCACGCTGTCCCGCCCCGTACAGGCAGCCGTCACGACGACCCCGCCCTCTCCGATGAGGACGCACTTGTTGCCGCTCAGTACGATCCGCGCGACCGGCGCGCGCTCAACGACATCGATTGTCACCGTGTGTGGAAAGGAGTAGCGAACCCGAGCCTGTTTGATCCACGGCAGCGCCGAGACGCGCTTCGCCGTGAAAGAGAGAGACACGCTGAGGAGACCGGCACCCCCCCGTAGGTTGGCCGCGCGAGCTACGTCAATGGCCTGCGTCTCGTGATTTCCAGAGACACCAACTTCTCGCAAGTCAAAGATGGGCAACCATGGTGTATATAGGGCGATGATGGCAGCAGCGATAAGGACCCCCCCCAAGCCGACTAGCCAGAAAGCAGTGCTGAGTCTGCTCTTCCCCTCCTTCACCCTTCGACAACCTCTATCTCTAGATCAAGCCCAACGTGGTACGTGTTATACACCTTTTGACGCACAATGTCAATTAGCTTGCAGATCTCCGCGCTCGTCGCCCCCCCCAGGTTCACTATGAAGTTCGCATGTTTCTGAGATACTTGAGCATGTCCAACGGTCAGTCCCTTGAGCCCGCAACGGTCGATCAGTTCTCCCGCCGAGCGCCCGATGGGGTTCTTGAACACGCATCCGGCGCTTGGGAGAGTCAGCGGCTGCGTCGCGCGTTTGCGTTCCAGAACGGCCATGCGGTCATAGGCCGGGCCGTCCAATCCGAGCGTCACGCGCAGGACGACAAGCCCGTCCCTTCGGATCGCGCTCGCGCGGTACCCGAACCCGCACTCTGGCGCCGCGATCTCGCGGACCGCCCCGTCGGCGTCAAGGACGAGCACGCGTCGAATCATGTCCCCGATCGACCGATCGCGGATCCCGGCATTCATCGCCGTCGCTCCCCCCACCGTGCCCGGGATTCCGGCGAGGAATCCGAGCGATCGCGCGCCGCGTCGCTCGGCGTGAGCGATCAGAGTGCCGAGCGGCTCGCCAGCGCTCACGTCGACCCCATCATGGCCGTCTGCGATCCCGCGGATCGCCGCAGTGGAGATCACGACGCCGCGGAACCCATGGTCGGGAAACAGAAGGTTCGATCCGCCTCCGACGACTACGTAGCGGAGGCCCAGTCCGCGGCACAGCTCCACCGCACCGATCAGGCCCTCGATCGCGCGCGGCGCGTGGAACACGTCGGCGCAACCGCCGACGCCGAACGTCGTGTGTCGGGCGAGCGGCTCGCCACGGCGGAACCCGTGTCCCCACGCTTTCGCTGTTGCGACGACGGCTGCCTGGTTCATGCGACGCAGAAGCTCCCCTCTTTCAGGAAGTGAGCGAGCTCCTCTGTTACGGTCCAGATGTCCCCGGCACCGACGCTGATGATGAAGTCCCCCGGCCGAATGAGCGCCTTGAGATGGGCCACAACATCGCTCTTGTCGGGGATGAAGTAGACGGCCGAATCGCTGGTCTCGGCGACCGCGTCCACGATGCCGGTCGCCGACACGCCGGGCACGGCGCGCTCGCACGCCGAGTAGATGTTCGTCACGATCACGACGTCAGCCTCGGAGAAGGCTCTGCCGAAATCGCGCCCCATGTTCAGCGTCCGCGAGTATCGGTGCGGCTGGAAGACCGCCACGATCCGCCGATGGCTCCAGCCCTCGCGGATCGCACGCAGCGTTGCCTCAACCTCTTCCGGGGTGTGAGCAAAGTCGTCGACGACGGTCACGCCGTTCTCCTCAAGCACCTCGAACCGGCGATGCGGAAGCGAAACCTCATGGAGAGCATCGGCCGCGGCCGCGGGATCTGCTCCGGCGGCCACCGCGGCGCCCAGCGCGCATAGGGCGTTCAGCACGTTGTGGGTTCCCGGCGCCGCAATCGATCGACGTCCCAAGCTGCGGCCGCAGTAGACAAGTTCGAACGACGTGCAGAATCTCTCGTGGCGGACGTCGCGAGCCTGGATGTCCGCGTCGGCTGAGAGCCCGACTGTGGTCGCGTTCGGAACGTCTGCCGCAATCGACCGAACGTAGGGATCCTCGATCGAGAGGACGACTCGTTCTGCCTGCACGACATACGTCCGAAACGCTTCCCGAATCGCCTCCGCGCTCTTGTAGGTCTGCAGGTGATCGCGTCCGACGTTCGTCAGGACGGCGATCGTCGGACGGATCTCGGTGAACAGCCCGTCGCTCTCGTCGACCTCGGCGACGAACCACTCGCCCGTGCCGAGGTGCGCGTTCCCGCCGAGATTCGGACAGTGAGCGCCAATCAGGTAGCTCGGCGAGTACCCCAAGGCGCGAAGCAGCGTCGCCGTCATCGCCGTCGTCGTGCTCTTGCCATGGCTCCCCACCACGCCGATGCTCGAGTACTCCTCGAGCAGTCTCGCCACGGCGTGGAGCCGACGCACAACCGGAACTCGGTTCTCGTGCGCCGCCACGACCTCGGCGTTGTCCGCCGGAATCGCCGACGACACGATGACCCCGTCGAGGTCCGGCGAGATGCACGCGCCGTCGTGCCCGACCTGCACTGACGCCCCAAGATCCTGCAGCCGCTGCGCTTCCGCGCTCCACGTGAGGTCCGAGCCGGACACGGACTTCCCTTGGGCGAGCAGAATCGTCGCGAGTCCGCTCATGCCCGATCCGCCGATGCCCACGAGGTGAACCCGCTGCCCCAGCGTCATGACGCCCTTGCCCCCCTCACCAGTCCCTGGATCTCGCTCTGAATCAATGCCCCCGCCTGCCTTTGGCCCATGCGATGGGCGTTCCTCCCGAGCCTCGCGAGCGTCGCTTCGTCCCGCACCACATCGAGTACAAGCCGCACTAACTCATGTCGTACCATGATCTCGTCGGTCGCTAGGCGACACGCCTCCTCGCGTTCGAGGACGCGCGCGTTCTCCAGTTGATGGTCATCTGTCGCCCCCCGCCATGGGACAAGGATCGAAGGTTTGCCGCAGCCCGTGATCTCCGCTAGCGTCGTAGCGCCGGCGCGCGACACGATCAGGTCAGAGATGGCGAACGCGACCGCCATCTCTTCGATGTACGCCCGCACGGCGACGTTGGCGATTCCTTCCTCGGCAAGCCTTCGCCGTGCCGTTTCGGCCGCCGCTTCGCTTCCCGCCACCAGCAGGACCTGCACCTCTTCGCGGCGCGCCAACTCGCGCATTCCACTGAGGACTTCCTCGACGAGGTCTGACGAACCGTTCGAGCCGCCGAACACGAGCACCGTGCGCTTCCGCGGATCCAGTCCAAACAGGCGATACCCTGATTCAGCCCTCTCCTGTCGCAGGAACTCGCCGCGGATGGGATTTCCCGTCGTGACAACGCGGCGCGCCCGCGGAAACTGGCTCGCCGATGTCGGATAGGAGACGAGGACGAGATCGACGAACCGCGACAGCCACCGGTTCGCAAGGCCGGCCACGGCGTTCTGCTCGTGAATCACGGTCCGCACGGGGAGGACGAGCCCGGCGATTGCGCCAAGCAGGACCGGCGGAAACGAGCTGTATCCGCCGACGCCGACGACGACGTGGGGACGGAACCGCGCAATCGCGATTGCCGTCTCGAACAGACCTACTCCAAGCCAGAAGCCGACGCGCAGCCGGTCGAAGCGCGCGCCGGGCCGCCGGCCGCGAGCTCGAATCGGGACGAAGCGCACCCACGGGCGCGTTTGGAGGACTCGCGATTCGATGCCCCGTCGCGTCCCGATGTACACGACCTCTACGTCAGGGTCGACGCGCCGCAGTTCGTCAAGAATCGCGACCGCCGGATACACGTGCCCGCCTGTGCCTCCCCCCGCCATCACCACTCTCATCGTCGCCCGCCTTGTGTCGAGACGTTCAAGAGCACTCCCACCATTGCCAACGTCAGCAGGATTGAGGATCCGCCGCCGCTGAAGAACGGCAGCGTCAGTCCCGTCACCGGGAGAATCCCGAGGGTCACCCCCGCGTTGACGAGAACTTGGATTCCAAGAGCCCCCCCGATCCCGTACGCGATGAGCCGGCCCTCTTCGTCCGGGGCACCCTCGGCAATCGCGAACGCCCTCATCACCAAGAATCCCAGCAACGCCAACACACCGACCACGCCGAGAAGGCCGGTCTCCTCGCCCACCACAGACAAGATGAAGTCGTTGTGCGCCTGGGGGAGGTAGAAGAGTTTCGCGCGCGAGGCGCCGAGCCCACGGCCCCAGAGCCCGCCCGCCCCCATCGCCATCATCGACTGCAGCACCTGATACCCCGACGAGGTGCTGTAGGCCTGTGGGTCAAGAAACGACAGCAGGCGTGCGAATCGATACGGAGCGATGCGAATCGCCACGTAAACGAGGGGAACCGCCCCAAGACCGAGGAACGCGAGGTGGCGCCGTCGCGCCCCGCCGAGAAAGAGCATGAGCCCGGTGATCCCGGCGAACATCACGAGCATCCCGAGATCAGGCTGGGACAGCGTGATCGCGCCCAGGACGCCGAGCACAAGAACATACGGGAGCACGCCCTCGGTGAACGTCGTCATCCGCTCGCGCCGCCGGGCGATCGAGGCCGCAAGGTACAGGACCAGCGCGAGCTTCACGAACTCCGTCGGCTGCAGGTCGAAGAAACCAAACGACAACCAGCAGCCGCCGACGCAGATGGGCAACGGCAGGAGCGTGACGAGGCTCAACCCGATCGCACCGAGCAGCAGGAGGCCGTTCATGCGCAGCAGGACGTGATAATCGACGCGAGCCAGGATGGCGAGGCCGACCGCGCCTACCGCGACGGCCGCCAACTGGCGCACGACCATGTAGACATCGCTTCCGTGGTGCCTGAGGGAGAACGGCGCGCTCGCGCTGTAGAGCGCGAGCAGCCCGAGAAGCACGAGGATCGACGTCGTGAGCAGCGTCGCTCGATCGGCGCGTCCAGTCACAGCCACTCTCCTTCGCTCGTACGGCCGCTCTGTGCCGTACGCTCGCACGCCGGCGCGTACTCCCGCGCGCGGAAGCCTTGAGCGCCTTGTCATGCTTACGCACTTGTCCAGGCAAACGAAGGAAACTGGGCTGCCGTCAGGCGACGCTCGGTGCCGTGCGGACCGGACGCGTGTCCGCGCGGCGCGGGCTAGCTGTCCGCGACGGCGCGGAATCCCGTGAGGCGTTCTGCGATCCGGTTGAACGCCTCGCCGCGCTCCTCGTAGCTCGCGAAGGCGTCGAAGCTCGAGCACGCGGGCGACAAGAGAAGAGCGTCGCCGGATTGCGCCAGTGCGAGCCCGGCGTCCACGGCGGCTTCAAGGTCGTGAACGACCACGTGAGGAACCGCGGCACGCACAAGCTGCTCGGAGATCTCCGCCTTCGCCTCGCCGAACACCACGACGCCGCGCGCCGGCGACGCGGCCAAGTAGGCGGCGAGCTCGTCATAGCCGCCGCGCTTCGAGCGACCTCCGAGAAGGACCACGGCCGGCTCACATGTTGACAGGAGCGCGGCGATGGTGGCCGCGGGGCTGGTCGCCTTCGAGTCGTTGATCACGCGAATCCCGCGAATCGTCCCGACCGTCTGCTGACGGAACGGAAGGAACAGCGCGTCATGGAGATCCTCCACGCTGCGCGTCGTCGGGTCGAAGTCCGGCACAACCTCGCGGCATGCAGCGACCGCTGCAGCGAGGTTAAGGCGGCGCACATCGCCCACCTCGTCACTCCCGCGCGGCAGAGGCGGGAAGGGAGAGTCAAACACGACGAGCCGTCCGCGTCCGTGGTCCACGCCCGCGAGCTGCGACGGGAGGACCGCAGCGTCCGCCGCGGTCTGGTGGGCGAACAGCCGCAGCTTCGCCGCGACGTACGCGGCCATCGAGCCGTGGCGCTCGAGGTGATTCGGCGCCAGGTTGAGCAGGACGCCCACCTGCGGGTGGAGGAGTTCGCTTTGCTCGAGCTGGAAGCTCGACACCTCGAGCACGGCGACATCCCAATCCGTCCGGTCGGCAACGTCGAGAAACGGCAGACCGATGTTCCCGGCCACAACGGGCCGAACGGCGGTCCCGTCGAGAAGCCTCCCGATGAGGCCGACGGTCGTGCTCTTGCCGTTCGTGCCGGTGACGGCGACGATCCTGCGGCGCCCGACGCATCGGCTGGCAAGGTCGAGCTCCGACCAGACAGGGACTCCCCTCGCACGCGCCGCCGCGATCAGGGGAAGGCCTGGCGGGACGCCCGGGCTGGGGATGACAAGATCTGTCGCCGCAAGCAGGCGCTCGCTGTGCCCGCCCGTCTCCACTCCCGTGGCGTGGGCTCGTAGCCATGCTTCTTCCGCCGGCGCGAGTCTGCCGCCGTCGCTCACCGCAAACGAGATCCCGTGGCGAGCGCAGAACGCCGCCACGGCCCGGCCGGTCAGCCCGTACCCAACGACAAGTACGCGCCTTCCGGCGACGTCCTGAACGCGCAGGCTCACTTCCCCCATCGGCTCTCCAGCACGTGGTCCTCGATGCGATCGTCGAGCAGAAGCTGCCGCGATGTCGCGCCGAGGAGCGCGGCAAAAG
The DNA here is from genome assembly GCA_041302485.1 of Candidatus Bipolaricaulota bacterium. Taxonomy (GTDB): domain Bacteria; phylum Bipolaricaulota; class Bipolaricaulia; order UBA7950; family UBA9294; genus CAIOGO01. Next base: position 7,741 of record JBFYRA010000101.1, on the reverse strand, counting down.
GCGCGAGGCCGACGACCTCGCTCGACGCAATCCCGACGCCGCAAGCTTCGGCCAGCCACCGCACGCGGTCGAACGCCGCGGCCACGATTCCTGGCGCGGCCTCGGTCAGGTTCATCGAGATCTGCACGCAACCCCTGCGCTCGAGCAAGAACGCCAACGCCTGGACTCCCCGCGGACCTCCGTTCACACTGCGGGCTGCGGCGGCGATCCTCTTCCCCACGGCGAGGTCGCGCGAGTCGAGGCACACGTTGTAGGCGACGAGCGGAGGTCGGGCACCGACGGCCGTCGCCCCGGCGCTCGGGTGCAGCGCCGTCGGCCCGAAGTCAGGAATCCACTCTGCTCTCCCGATGCGCTCGCGCAAACCATCCAGTCCGCCGCGGCGAAGGGCGGCGAGAGACGCACGTGCAGGCTGCGATGCGGCGAGCCCGTAGAGGAAGACGGGGACTCTCGTGTCGTCAGCGATCGTCCGCCCGGCAAGCCGCGCTGCGGTCACGCACTCGTCGATCGTTGCCCCGTCGACTGGAACGAAAGGGACGACGTCGAGAGCACCGATCCGCGGGTGGACCCCTCGATGCGTCCGCAGGTCGATCCGGGCCACGGCCTCGCCTGCAAGTCGAACGGCGGCAGTCACCGCCTCATCAGCGGTCCCGGCGAACGTGAACACCGATCGGTGATGGTCGACATCGGAGTGAACGTCAAGGAGAGCCGAACCCGTCGAGCGAATCGCGGCGGCCATCCCCGCGATGGTCGCCGCGTCTCGTCCTTCGCTCAGATTCGCGACACACTCGATCAAGGACCCGGCGCGCCCTCTTCCCGCGCGAGAACGAGCGACAACGTCGCCGAGGCGGCCACCTCGCCGTCGACCGAGGCCGTGACCTTGGCCACAACGAGGTCTCTGCGGCTGCGAACGCGCGTCGCTTCGAGCTTCAGCTGGTCGCCGGGCACCACTTTCCGCCGGAATCGCGCCGCATCGACGCCGACGAGATACCCGAGAGCCGGGCGATCGCCCTCGCCGACGAGGAGAAACGCCGCGGCCTGCGCCATCGCCTCGATCACGAGCGTTCCCGGCAGAATCGCCGGGAACGGCTCCGGGAAGTGCCCCTGGAACACCGGCTCGCCAATCGAGACGTTCTTCAGCGCAACCACGCGGTCCGGCCCTTCTTCGAGGACCCGATCCAACATGAGATACGGGTACCGAAGCGGGATCCGCTTCCGGAGCGCTTCCACATCACGCATCGGTCTCCGCCTTCTCTCGCTACAGGTAGTCGGCGATCTCGGACTTCACGAACTCGGTGATGTCGGTCACTGTCGCCGGACTGAAGTAGAGGACGACGTTCTTCTGCAAGAGGACGAGATCGTAGCCTCGCGGGATCGCGACCTTCTGCGCCGCCTGCTGGATCTTCACGGCGCAGGCCTGGTTGACGATCGTTTCGATCTGCGAGTACGCGGTCTGCACTTGCGCCTGGCGCGTCTGCAGTTCGGTCGCGCTCATCGCGCCGCCCTTGACCATCGACACCAGGTTCTTCGACGCGTCAATGACTTCCTGAATCTGCACGCGAACCTTCTGCAGATCGGTACGCAGATCCGCGAAGTCCTGCGAGGCGATCATGCGGTCGAGCACGCCCGCGTAGACCATCACGTTCGCGTCCAGGAGCTCGACCTGAAGCTCATTCGAGCGCTTCTGGTACGCATCCTGCTTCACGGTGCCCGCTGCGTAGGCCGTCGCGAGATCCGTGATCTCCTGACGCTTGTCGTTGCTGCGCTGGCTGATGTCGGCGACCGCGTTGAGGAAGACCTTGAACGCCGTGTCGACATTGACGAATCCGACCTTCAATCCGGTTCCGCTGCTCTTCATCGCGGCAACCTGTGCGCGCAACGCTTCGATCTCCGCGCTGCTCGCGCCGTCCCCCTTCACGGGGAGAACGAACTGCACCACAAGTGCACCCGCCGCGAGAACCAAGGCGAGGGCGGCAATTACGATCAAAAGGGGACTACGCGTCATGGACTTCCTCCTTACTCGCGAATCCAAACCCGACCAGTGTACTGAATCGCACCGGCACCATTCTAGAACATCGGTCCGAACCCGAAGTCGAACTTGGGCACCCACGACGCGTCGTCGCTGAGAGACCAGACGACATCGAGACGCACGTAGACGCCGGCCGCGAAGATCCCGAGTTCAAGCCCGGTTGATGCCTTGACCGCGTCAAGGCGCAACGAGTCAAGATCCAGTCCGGCGTCGACGAACGCCGTCAGCACGAACCCGTCGGCGAGCTTCAGCCGGTGCTCGAAATTGGCCACAGCCATCCGTTGCACCGGATCCCCGTCGAGACCGCGCACGGTCGTCGGCCCGCCGAGATCGTATGCCTGCGGTCCAGAGAGCCCCGCGTCGCCGAAGCCGGCCTTCAGACGCACGGCGAGTGCACGCCCCATCGCCGGGGGGAGGAACTCATCGTAGAACGGCAGGAACCACGTCCACGTGGCGTCCAGCTTCGTGTATTCCTTTCCTACCGCGAATCCGCCTGCCTTCTCCAACGAGACCGCGCGCCGTGCCCCGCGCGTCGGGAAGATCGGGTCGTCCGTCGAGTCTTCCTGCAACGAAAGCGTCAGGGCGTCCACCGGCTGCCACGTGGACTCGGACAGCTTCCGCTCAAGCTCGTGGCGGTATCCAACAACGAAGTCGGCGTAGTCGGCCACCGGGTAGCTGAACCGAACGTCGCCGCCAAGCGTCAAGTAGGTTTGCGCTTCTGCGCCTTCGCCATCTTCATCGTCGGGGCTCGAGCGGTCCTCTGTCTTGCGATAGAAATCCATGGCGATCAGATCGAACTCCGACCAGGTCGCGAGCGTGCTGTAGCCGATTTCCCAGGTCGTCGCCTCCGGCTTGCCCTCCGGCGAGACGCCCCGCTTGTAGGTGAGCGAGACGTCTTGCCCCGAGCCGAGGATGTTCCGCTGCTTCGCCGACAGCTCGCCGACAAGTCCCCCGGTCGCGGGCTCAAACGCGAGGGAGCCGTTGAGTCCGCCGAGCGTCGTCTTGTCGGTCAAGGACACGACCACGCGAACGCCGGCGTCGGTCCATCGCGGATCGATGTTGATGTTGTCGAAGTAGCCAAGAGATCTGAGCTTCTGGTCCGAGACACGGAGATCGTTGCGGGTCAGAATCCGCCCCACGTGGATCTCGAGCGTCTTCTCGAGCACGCGCTGTTGGGTCAGCGTCTTCTCGTCGAGCGCAATCTCTGACACCATGCCTTCATCGACGCGGAGCCGCAGGACGTCCCCCTCGAGCCGCGGCGCGGAGAACCGGATCATCACGAATCCGGCTCGGGTGTAGAGGTCGAACACGCCCTCGAGCGCTGTCAGGATCGCGTAATTGTCCGCCACGCCTTCGGGAAGGGCGCCGATCTCGCGCGCCGCGACGACGGCCGGGAACTGCGACACGCCTTCGAGAACGATCGAGCGCACGACCGCCGGAGCTGCGAGAACGAGGCGCTCGGTGAGCGTCCAATTCAGGACGACGCTGTCGAGCGTCGGACCCGCCGACGGGGTCACATTGACGCTCGAGAAGTACACGGACATCCGCAGCGCCGTGGCAACTCGGCCGAAGTCTGCTTGACGGAGCACTTCGTCACTAGGCAAGTCGATCATCGCTTCGGCTACGCCCACCGGGACCGTCGACAGCCCGGTGACCCGATGGCTCGCGACCCGGCCCTCGATCACGTCGATCGAGAGAGTCTCTCCAGTGCGCACGTCGCCGATCATGACGAGGATGTAGCCCTTCTCCTTGTAGGCTTCGACGACCGCCTGCAGCGCGGAGGACAGGTCGCTCGATCGGTACGTCTCGCCGGTCCGGATGTCGTGCTCCCTCAGCGCCTGTCGGATCCGCCACGTCGGCATCAGGCGAACGGAGAAGAGCTTCACGCCGAAGAGGCTGATATCCCGCGTGTGAGTGTTCCCAGTGATTTCGATCTTCCGGATCACTGGATTCTCGGCAACGCGAAACGTGACCTGGCCGTCCTGAGTCAGGATCGGATTGACCTCGCTGAACCACCCCGAATCGAGGATCGCCTGAGAGACGGGCTGAAGATCGGAGTACGCGTCCAGCATGTCGCCAACCTTCAGAACGATCGACTTCTCGACGTCGCGCGTCGAGACGTGATCGTTCCCTTCGACCGCGATCCGCGTGATCTCAATCGGAAAGACGAGATCCTGTCCCCAGGCCGCCGCCGCGATTCCCAGGAGCGCGATCGCCGCACATCCCAGCGCGACGAAGAGCCGCTTCTTCATCCAAGTCCTCCTCAACAAGAACCGAGCTATCCATCAGTATCCAGGCACGCGGGCCGCCTTTCCAGTCTGCAAGACGACTCGGTCCCACGACCATACCCGCCCGGCGTGGAGGTTCGGTGAGTTTCCTGCGCCAGCCTCTTAGGTCTCCCGCAGCGACGCCGCGTTGCGGTAGCGCAATGCTTCCGCGAGGTGCGCCGCCCCGATGTCCCACGATCCGTCCAGATCGGCGATCGTGCGGGCCACTCGCAGGACGCGCGCGTGGCCGCGACCGCTCAGGGCGAACCGAGCGATGGCCCGACGCAATAGGAGTCCTCCCTCGGCGTCGAGGCGGCAGTGCGCGCGGATGCCCTCGCCACGCAGCCGCGCGTTCGACGATGCGCCCGTTTCCGCCGCCCGCGCCCACTGCCGCTCGCGTGCCTGGACAACGCGGTCGCGCACGACCACGGTCGATTCGCCTGCCGGCACGTCCATGAGTTCCTCAGCAGCCAACCGCGGCACATCGACGAACAGGTCGATCCGGTCCAAGAGCGGCCCCGAGACGTGGCGCCGGTGGCGGCGGATGTCGGTCGCCGTGCATGTGCACGGCCGCGCCTCGTCGCCGAGGTGGCCGCACGGACACGGGTTCATCGCCGCGATCAGCGTGAACGACGCCGGATAGCGGACGGAGATCCCCGCCCTGGAGAGGATGATGGACTCCTCCTCGAGCGGCTGGCGCAGCGTCTCGAGCACGCGACGATCGAACTCGGCCAGCTCGTCGAGGAACAGGACCCCGTGATGCGCGAGCGTGATCTCGCCCGGACCGGGAATCCCGTGTCCGCCGCCGACCATCCCGGCATACGAGACCGTGTGGTGCGGCGATCGGAACGGACGGCGCGCCACGAGCGCGCCCTCGTCCCCGAGGAGTCCGGCGACGCTGTAGACCCGGGTCACGTCGAGCGCCTCTTCACGAGAAAGCGGCGGCAGGATCTCCGGCAGGCAGTGCGCGAGCATGCTCTTCCCGGCGCCGGGTGGTCCGACGAGGAGCAGGTTGTGCTCGCCCGCGGCGGCGATCTCGAGCGCACGCTTCGCCGCCATTTGCCCACGCACCTCGGCGAGGTCGTGCTCGACGCGGCCAGGCGCGGCGTCGCCGTCCGGCTCGCCAAGGCGGGAGTAACGAGGTGCTGTGCCGCTGATCGCGTCGACCGCTTCGCGCAGCGTGGCGGCGGCGAATACGGGCAATGAGGGCACGAGCGCCGCCTCGGGCGCATTCGCGACCGGAACCAGAACCCCGTCAAACCGGCTACGACCCGCCTCGAGCGCGAGCGGGAGAACTCCTCGGACGGCCTGAACGTCGCCGTTGAGAGCCAGTTGGCCGACCACGATCGTGCGACCGGCAGGAGGCGGGATCTGCCCCGACGCCAAGAGGATGCCCAGCGCGATCGGCAGGTCGAAGCCCACGCCCTGTTTGCGCAGGTCGGCAGGAGCGAGGTTCGCGGTGATCCGTCCGGGAGGGAACGAGAACCCGCTGTTCTTGATCGCGCTACGGATCCGCTCTCGGCTCTCCGAGACCTCCTTGTCGGGCAGCCCAACGATCTGAAACATCGGAAGCCCGCCGCCAATGTCGCACTGCACGTCGATCAAGCGTGCCTCGACCCCGAGGACGACAGCGCTAGACAGTCGCCCAAACATCGTCCACCTGAAACGCGTCGCGCACGATCCGCACGTCGCCATCCTCGACGGCAACAACATCGAACCGCGACGCGAGGTCGCAGTCCGTCGCCGCGAGGAACGCCTTCGCCGCGGCGACGATGCGCCGCCGCTTCCGCGGCCCGACGGCCCCTTCAGGCCCACCGAATCCCGCGCTCGAACGCGCCTTCACCTCGACGAACGCCAGCACGTCACCGTCCCGGGCCACGATGTCGATCTCGCCGAGGCGCATGCGCCAATTCCTCGCCACGATCCGATATCCGGCTTGCCGCAGGTGCTTGCACGCTAGTTCTTCTGCCGCTGTGCCTAGATCCGCCTTGTCCATCCTGTCCTATCCTATCTCTTCTCTCACGACGCGGCCAACTCGGCATGGAACTGTCGTTGCGTGCGCATGCGGTCCACGGTACGATGATCCCGTTGTGTTGGACACAAGGACAGCATGGGCATCGTTCTGAGGGACGTCCGCCGGCTCGATTCTCCCGATCTCGTCTCGATTCGCATCGATGGCACAACGATCGATCGGGTGGGAACCCCCGATTCAACCTGGCCCGCAGACGACGAGGTGGTGGACGGCGGCGGCAAGATCGCCGTCTCGGGCTTCGTCAACGCACACACGCACCTGCCGATGGTGCTCCTGCGCGGACTCGCAGACGACGTGCCGTTGGCCGCGTGGCTCGAACGGCACGTCTGGCCGGTCGAGAAAGCGCTCGAGCCCGATGACGTGTACGTCTGTTCTCTCCTGGCGCTTGCCGAATCGATCCGCTGCGGCGTCGTGGCCGTCGCGGACATGTACTTCCACAACGACGCGATTGCGCGAGCGGTCGCAGAGAGCGGCCTGCGCGCCGTCCTTTCGTACGGGATGATCGCGCCTTCGCTCGCGGCGGGCGGACGCGCCGAGCTGGAGAAGACGGAACGCCTGATCGACGCCTGGCACGGAAAGGCCGAAGGACGCATCGCCGTCGCCGTGAGCCCGCACGCCGTCTACACGTGCGGCGAGGACGTCTGGCGCGCGGCGGCCGATCTTGCCGCGGCGCGCGGCCTCCTTCTCCACACGCACGTGTCCGAGACACGACGCGAAGTCGAGGACTGGCGGGAGAAGACGGGACTGACCCCGCCGGCGTACCTCGAGCGCGTGGGGGCGTTCGCCGTGCCCGCGCTCGCGGCGCACTGCGTCCACGTGAGCGAGGGCGACATCGAGATCCTCGCGCGAAACGGAGTCCGCGTCGCACATTGCCCGAAGAGCAACGGAAAGTTGGGAAGCGGCCTCGCTCCCCTCGCCGCCCTTCGCCGGCACGGCGTGCGTGTCGCGGTCGGCACCGACGGGGCCGCGTCGAACGACCGCCTCGATGTCCTCGAGGAGACGCGGTTTGCGTGCCTCGCAGCTCGCGCGCTGGCGGAAGATGCGCAGGTGCTGTCGGCAAGGGAAGCGATCGCTCTTGCGACGACCGAGGGACGACTCGCCTTGGGGCTCGTGAGAGCCGAGCTCGAGCCGGGGGATCCTGCCGACGTTGTTCTCATCGATACCGTGGGACCGCACGCCACACCGCGCCACGATCCAGCCTCGACGATCGCGTTCGCATCCCAATCGGCGGACGTCACGGATGTGTTCGTCGCCGGCCGCGCGCTGCTGCGAGATCGCCGGCTACTCGCTTTCAGCGAACAACGGGTACAATCAGAGGTCGCGCGCCTCGCCAAGAGGCTGCGTCGAGACTAGCTACCCCGCCTGGGAGGGTGGAGCATCCCCCCCTCGGACGGAGGAGGAGGAACCATGGGTTTG
>JBFYRA010000088.1:0-11096 GCA_041302485.1 Candidatus Bipolaricaulota bacterium | reverse complement strand
CGGTCGGTCTACAACCGCCTCGGCGATCTGCCGATCCTGTGCGCGTCGGGGGCGGCTCTCCTCGCTGCGGTTGTGCGCCGTCGGACCGGCACGGCCGACGCACGCTAGGCGCTTCACCACGCCGTATCCGAAAGGACGCACGCGGGGGAACGCGCGGCGCCGCGCGTTCCCCCTGCGCTGACGAAGGTCCTCTGTTTCTTCTTCTCCCTATCGCGTGCCCGTCGGCGAGACGTTCTCGCCCGCCGCGGTGAGGTCGCTGATCGCACCCGTCGCGAAGGTCACCTTGTGCAGTTGGTATCCGCCACTCCCGTCTTCTTTCGCATAGGCAACGCCGCTTCCATCTTCGAGCCAGTACGGACAGAACTCGTCGTCGGCGGTCGTGATGTCCGTGTTCAGGACGCCGAGGTCGTCAACGTACTCCTCGAGCGTCTGCGCATTGGAGCCGTCGGCGTCCATGACGAAGATGTCGATCTGCCCGCCGGCCGACACTTCCGCGGCGTAGGCGATCTTCGTTCCATCGGGCGACCAAACGGGGCGCGAGATCCCTGCCCCCGCCGGAACCAGCGGATCGACGCCGAGGCCGACGATGGCCGGCGAGGCGTCGCCGTCGCGGCCCGCGCCGTCTTTGAGGATCACGGCGTCGTCGATCGAGGCATCCCAGAGCCAGATCGCGGTGCCGCCGTCCGCGGTGCCGCCGGCATCGTTGGAGTCGGAGACGAACAAGATGTCGCCGCTCACGGGCGAGCACGACGGAGCGATCGCGTACGAAGGCGACTGAGACGTCAGCTGCGTCGGATCCAGCCCGGCCGAGGTCATCGTGTAGATCTCCCACGTCGTCGACGACGGCGTCTGCGCTGCGTTCGAGGCATAGGCAATCGTCGACGCGTCAACCGACCAAGAAGGCTGGATCTGGTTCGACGCAGTCTGCGTCGTGAGCGGCGCTCGGCTTCCGCCTTCGACGTTCATCGTCCAGATGTTCCAGCTCGTCCCGTCTTCGGCCGCATAGGCGATCCGGTCGCGCGTCCCGCGCACGAGGTCGGGGAACATCTCGTCGTCGCCCGTGATCAGCACGGCGCCCTGCTCCGAACCGTCTCCCTCCATCCGATAGATGTCGAAGTTCGACGATCGGTTCGCGGCGAACGTGATCATGACCGGTCCGATGACGACCGTCCCGTTGGCCATTCCGATCCGGCCGTCGGTGTCGGTCACCGTGAGGAGCACGGTGTAGACGCCCGCGGTCGTGTAGGTATGCGGGATCGACAGCGACATGTCGACGCCCGTCGCGTCGGCGGTTCCGTCGCCGAAATCGAGCGCGAAGCTCGCGATGACGCCATCCGGATCGTTGGAGCCGCTGAGATCGAACCAGACAACGACGGGCAGCTCTGTGTCGCCGCCACTGTCGATCACCATGAGGGCGATCGGCCCTTGCCCGAAGAACCCCCTGCACGCCGCGAGCCCGACCAGGAGCGCACCGAGCAGGATCGCCATCGTGGCGATCTTGCGCGCGCGCCGTTGGGTCGCCGCTTTCTCCCGTGACATCGTCGTGACCTCCTTCAGCGTCCGGCTCCCACTACGGCGCCGGGAAGCCGGCGTACATCCAGTCCAGTCTATGGCCGGGCGCAGTCTCGCCTGCCAGACGAGAGGTCGCTTAAGGCGGAGGCTTCGTCCCAACCCGAGGTGACCGATGGCCACCCGAAACCATCCGCCGCCCTCCGTGTATATTGAGCACCGAGGAGGACGACGGAATCGTGTACCGGACGCAAGACGAGGTGAGCTTGCTGCGCGCGGCGCTCGAAGGAGAGACCGCCGCCTGGGGTGAGATGGTCATGAGATACAAGGACGCGGTGTTCGGACTGTGCCTCGGGTTCCTCAGGAACCGCGCTGATGCAGAGGACATCGCCCAGGATGCGTTCGTGCGAGCGTACTTGAACCTGCGCCGCTACAACCTCGAGCGGAAGTTCTCGACGTGGGTGTTCACGATCGCCGCGAACTTGTGCCGGAATCGCCTGCGCTACCGCCGGAACCATCCGGTGATGGAGGTCGACTACGAGTTCGAGGGCGGCGCGGACCCGGCCCGGATGGTCGCCCGCGAGGAACGGGAGGTCCGCGTGCGCGAGGCGCTCGACGGGCTGCCCTACGCGTATCGGACGCCCCTCGTCCTGAGATTCTACAACGACCTGTCGTACAAGGAGATCGGGGACATTCTGGCCATTCCCGAGGGGACCGTGAAGACCAGGATCCACCGAGGCAAAGCTATGCTCAAGGAGTTGCTCGACAAGGAGCGTGAGTCCGCATGAATCTCGAAGACAGAGATCCGATGGACGAGCTGTTGTGTGAAACGCTCCGCCAGGATGTCGCAAGTGCCGCGGGCTCGCTCCAAGCGCTCGAGGAACGGGTCTTGGAGCGTCTCGGCGATCGCCTGCCGCGGCGCGGGCTGTGGGGCAGCCTGCGGTCGATGGCTGCACCGACACGGAGCGGGCGGCGCGCCCAGCTCGTGTTCGTCGGCGCGACAGCCGCCGCATGCGTCGCCCTGGGACTCTTCCTCGGCGGCCGACTCCCGTCGGCGCAGCCTGCGGAGCCTGTCCTCTTGGGCGGCGCGCCGGCGCCCGCCCGAAGCGCGTCGACTCCGATGATGAAGAGCATGACGGCGCAAGCGGCTGTCGGAAACGGCGTCCTGTTCATTCTGCCGGCTCCGAATGCGCGCGTCGTGTCGCTCGTCGGCAGCTTCAGCGAGTGGGAACCGATCCCGTTGTCGGACGACGACCGGGATGGTATCTGGACCGCAGAGATGCCGCTCCCGCCGGGCCGATACGAGTACGCATTCATCATCGATGGCCGCTGGTTCGGTCAGGACCCGTCGGCCGACGACTACGTGAAGAGCTTCGGCGAGTACAGCTCGGTCCGCTACGTGGGTGGAGGAGGTGACGGAGCATGACGGGACGCAGGGGGTTCGCGCTCGCGGGCGCGCTCGCGGGCCTCATCGCGTGGACGCTGTGCGCGGCGGCCGTCACGCTGGACGACTTCGCGCGCGTTCTCACCTCGATTCCCGTCGCAAGTGACGCGCGCGTGCTCGCGGCGCTCGAACTCGGGCTCAAGAGCAGTTGTTGCGGCTTCCCGGTAAACGAGACGTACCGACTCCTCGAGCGGCTTGCCGCGGCGCCGGGAGCCGCGACGGACAAGGAAGCCGTCGTCCTCGTGATCGCCAAGGCGATTGAGAAGGGACTGCCAATCGACAGCCTCCTCAGCAAGGCGTCGGAGGGACTCGCTCGCGCGGTCCCGCTCCCGTCCCTCGCGCAGCTTCTCGCTCAGCGACTCGAGCTTCTTGAAGAGAGCCGCGACCTCTTCTTCTCGCGCGGCTTGTTCCGGGCAGCGGCGGGCTCGCCGATCGCCGCGGGGGCGACGGCACTTCCGGCATCGCGGTTCGATGCGCTATTGTCGGAGTTCGGGGACGCCCTCGGCGACTACCTCGAAAGCGGAGGCAGCCCGTTTGACAGCCAGAAGATTTACGACGAAATGCAAGCGCGGCTCACGCTGCTCGCGGGCAGCGTGCTTTCTGCCGAAGATGTCCAGCTCTTGTTGGGTCGTATCGGTCCCGCGGATTTGACACAGGTCGTCCTCGCGGCGTTACGCTAGAGACAAAGGTACATAACGAGTTAGGGAGGGAGATCATGAACGCAAGAACCTGGCAGATGGGGACGCTCGCCGTCCTCCTCGTGTCGCTGTTCGCGATGGCCGGGTGGGGTGAGGGCGTGACGCCGTTGGGCATCATTCCAACCCCGCCGGAGAGCACGTCGTTGACGGTGAGCATCTGGGTCGACCGCGGCGCGTACGCCGTGGGCGAGTCCATCACGATCCGCTACAACGTGAACAAGCCGTGCTACGTCTACATTTGGGACATCACGCCGGACGGCCAGGCGAATCAGATCTTCCCGAACAGCCTGCCCGGCGGATCCGAGAACTACGTCGCGGCCGGCGAGCGCACCGTGCCTGGGAATTGGCAGGTCGCGCCCCCGGTCGGGACGGAGTACCTGCAGATCCTCGCGACGACGTCTCCGGTGGATCCGTTCGCCGCGTTTACGGGCGACCCACAGGCCCTCCAGGCCCAGGTCGAAGTCCAGATCCTCGGAATCCTGCCGACGACCGAGCGGTCATGGAACTTCACGAGCTTCGACATCATCCAGGGCACGGTGCCGTCCTACGGCCGGCTCAACATCTCGTCGACGCCCGCGGGCGCCGCAATCTACATCGACGACGAGTACGTCGGGTACACGCCGCGCACGGTCTATGTGCCGTCCGGGTACCGCAAGCTCGCGCTCGTCAAGACGGGGTACCAGCGCTGGGAGAGCCGCGTCTATTTCATCGCCAACCTGACGCGCACGATCTCGGTGAACCTCGTCGGGTCGGCTCCGGCCAACCAACCGCCTGTGTCGGTGTTCGTCTACTCTCCGACGTCTCCCGGAGTGGGAGACTGGGTCCAGTTCAACGGATCCGCGTCAACGGATCCCAACGGGACGATCGCGTCGTACGCCTGGAACTTCGGCGACGGCACGACCGGCACGGGACCGGTGGCGTGGCATCGCTTCCCGGGAGCCGGGAACTTCAGCGTGTCGCTCACCGTCACCGACAACCTCGGCGCGACGACGACGAGCAGCCAGAGCGTTCGGGTCGGAGCGGTGAACCAGCCGCCGGTGGCCTCGTTCACGAACGATCCGACGGTCGGCACACCGGGCGGTTGGATGCAGTTCAACGCCTCGGCGTCCGCGGATCCTGACGGGACGATTGCGTCGTACGCCTGGAACTTCGGCGACGGCACGACGAGCACGGGGATGGTGGTCTGGCAGCGTTACACGGCCGCCGGCAGCTACCTCGTCACGCTCACCGTCACCGACAACCTCGGCGCGCCGACCGTGCTCACACGCACGATCCAGGTCGGCAACCCGAACCAGTCTCCGGTCGCGAGCTTCTCTGTCCTCCCGCCGGCTCCGTCGGTGGGCGCGTGGGCACGCTTCGACGCCACGGCGTCGACCGATCCTAACGGCTCGATTGTCTCGTACCAGTGGGCGTTCGGCGACGGTTCGACCGCTACCGGCAACGTCGTGTACCACCAGTTCGCCGCGGCCGGGACGTACTTGGTCGCCTTGACCGTCGCCGACAACGGCGGCGCAACGAACTCGGTCACGCAGCCTGTCGTAGTCGGTTCGCCGCTTCAGGCACCGGTTGCCGTCTTCACGTACTCGCCGTCGTCGCCTGTCGTCGGGACGCCGGTCGTGTTCACTGCCACGTCGTCGTACGATCCGGACGGCGTCATCGTCTCCTACCAGTGGGATCTCAACGGAGACGGAACGACCGACTCGTCCGGAGCGACCGGCCAGGTGATCTACTCAACCCCGGGCACCGCGCAGGTGCGGCTGACGGTGACCGACAACAGCGGCCTCTCGACGTCGACGACGCAGACGCTCGTCGTCGCCGCGTCGGGCGGCGGCTCGTCGGGCGCGCCGGCGATGGGGGCGACCCCCGGATTCTTCGTCTGGGGATCGAACTCGTGGCACATCACCGTGAACGCCGGGGCAGGCTGGGCGTCGCCGCGCAACTTCCGCATCGAACTCCGCACGGACGGCCAGTTCACCGGCGTTAACGAGGTGTGGTCGGGCGGGGTGGCGCCGTTGGGCATCATCCCAACGCCGTCGACGAGCGGCAAGACGGTCGTGTTCGAGAGTTCCATCCAGACGGGATCGGTGGACTACACGTTCACGATCCCGGGCGCGACCACAATGTGGATGAGCTTCAAAATGGACACGAACGGCGACGGGACGCTCGAGGAGTCGACGAGCTTCGTCTACTTGCGGGCGTTCATGGTGCACCCGCCGGCCAATCCGTTCGTGGTTGGACTCCCGAGCGGAGCGACCGGCGCTCTCGTTCCGTCGCTGAACTTCCGCGTCGGAACGGCACTGACCTATACGGAGACGTCGCGCTTCGTGTTCTGGTCGACCACGATCGGCGCTCTCGAAAGCCTCTAGATTCGCACGTCTGAGTTCGAAGGGCGGGGCCTGCGGGTCCCGCCCTTTTCTTCTTGCCGTCTCGCAGAACGGCGCGCTATGATCTGCCCCATGAACGAGCGCTACCTCGCTGTCGACTGGCTCCTTGACCACGCGGCCGTCGATCGCGAGGGCTTCTTCGATCGGGCGTCCTTCTCGGCCTACGACGCCGTCTTCGTGGATTCCCTCGCGCTGCCGCGACACTGGACGGAGACTGCCGCGCCCGGGCCGGACGGAACACGACGGACGGACCCCGAGCGAGACAGGGGCTTCGGCCGCACGCTGGCCGGGTGGATGGCGAAGCGGCGCCAGGAAGTCGACGATCTCCTGAGGAGGCGCGGCGGCATCGTGGTCGTTCGCCTCCACCCGCGCGGCGATCCGCTCGAAATCGGCTCGCCGGGGACTCCGCCCGAGCGCGTAGACCGCACGACGTGGCTGCCTCACATCACGCTCGTCGATCGGCAGCACCAGTTCACGTTCCCATCGAACGGCCGGTTCTTGCCGCGGCGCGGACAGGATGTGCGAGTCGAACCCAGCGGCAGTCCGTTCGAGGAGTACCTGCGCGCCTTCGCCGAACGCCTGTCGTACGACGCCGTCTACCAAGACCTCCTCTCGACTCCGCTCGAGCGATTCGCGACCGTGCTCGCGCGGAACCACGTCGGAGATGTCGTCGCGCTTGAAATCCCGGTCGACGAAGGGCGCCTGGTTCTGCTCCCGTCCGTAGAAGGCGTGTCCCCTTCGCGCGAGGCCGACGTGCTCCTCGACGCGGTGCGGCGGGCTTCCGCCCGTCCGGCGTTTGTCGCCTCTCCCGACTGGCTTCCCGCCTACCTCGTCGCGGGAGAGGAAGCGCTCGCCGACGAAGTCGCCGGGCTCGCCGAGCGCCGCGACACGCTCCAGGAGAAGCTGGACGAGGTGCAGGCCAAGCTCGCGGAGAAGACCCGGCTGAAATCGATGCTCTACGGCAAGGGGCGAGTCCTGTTCGAACGCTCGGCCGCCGATGCGTTCGCCAACCTCGGCTTCGAGGTCGAGCCGCGTGGCGAGGTGTGGCGCCTGTCCTGCGAAGAAGGGAACGCACTCGTCGCGATGGAGGCGTCGGAGGAGGCGCGAATCGGCCTCGCGGCGTACCGCAAACTCCACCGCGAGATCGATCGCGCGATCACCGAAGGCGAGGACCCGACCAAGGGGCTCCTGCTCGTCAGCGGATCGCGCGAGCTCGACCCCAAGCGACGGCCGACGCAGTTCGCCGCCGAGGTCTTGCGCGGCTGCGAGGCGCACGGCTACTGCCTCATGACGTCGTACCAGCTTTACAAGATCCTCCTCCGCGCCCAAGAGGAGAAGACGAAGAAAGCCCTCGGCGGCCTGCGCCGCACGCTGCTCGAGACGGACGGCGAGTTGCGGGAGGCCGGGGACGCGTGATTCCGGCTCTTGCGTTGACGCTTGCGGCGTTCGTCGCCACCGCCGTCGGCGCGTGGTGGACCTCGCGCTGGATGCGCAGGCACAGGATCGGACAGCCGATTCGCGACGAGGGACCGGCGCACCATCGGGCCAAGGCCGGCACGCCGACGATGGGCGGAGTCCTGTTCCTGTCGGTCTGGGTCGCGTGCATGGGCCTGCTCTCGATCTGGCTCCCGTTCGGACGGCGCGAGCTGTTCGTCGCAGCATCGGGTCTCGCGATGGGCGCGATCGGAGCGGCCGACGATCTCATGAAGCTTGTGCGCGGCCGTTCGCTCGGACTCACCGGCTGGCAGAAGATCGGACTCACGGCCGGCGCGGCCGCCGGGCTCTTCCTCCTCTTCCCCGACGCGATCCCCTCAACCCTGCAGATTCCGTTCACTGCCGCAACGGTTGTTCTCCCCTCGTGGGCTCTTGGAGTCCTTGCGGTCGTCGTCTTCCTCGCAGCGACCAACGCGGTGAACTTCACCGACGGGCTCGACGGGCTCGCCGGCGGCGTCGTGATCCTGGTTCTTCTCGGCTTTCTCGCGCTGGCCCCCGACGCGGCAGATCTCGCGTACCTCTTGCCGCTCGTCGGCGCGCTCGCCGGCTACCTCTGGGTGAATGGCCATCCCGCAACGCTGATGATGGGGGACGCCGGATCGTTCGGGCTTGGAGGCATTCTCGCCGCCGTCGCGTTGAGTCAGGGCACGGCCTTCCTCTTCCCGATCCTTGCCGGGGTGCCGGTCCTCGAGGTCATCGCCGTGATTCTTCAGGTCGCATGTCTTCGCCTCATCGGGCGGCGCCTGTTCCGCATGAGTCCTCTTCACCACCACTTCGAGGCCTCGCCCGGCGCGTCCGAGCGCCGGCAACTCTTGCCTGCGTGCGCGTGGCCCGAGTCGAAGGTCGTCATTCGCTTCTGGATCGCACAAGGCATGTTCGTCGCGCTCGCCGTGCTCGCGGCGCGCGTCGGTCGATAGAGAGCCATCTCGCCGCTCGCAGCCGCTGGCCCTGGCGCGGATCGGCCAAGGTTCCCCGGATTCCTGGTCACACTTCGTTGGACGGGATGGCGACCCGCAGAGTATGGTTGGGATGTTGCGCGTGGAGCGTGACGAGATGTGGGGATCGGATGGCCGCCGGCAACGGTGGCCGTTGGTGGTTTGAAACTGCGTGATTGCGAACGGTAGGACCTTGTAGGGAGGGAAAGCGGACATGAAGAGACTAGGGCTAGCAGGCGTCGCGACGCTCGTCGCGCTGCTCGTCACTCTGTCTGCCGCGGCGACGACGGCGGAGATGTACTTCGCCTCGGACAAGAACGGCCAGAACCGAGTCACGAATGTTCAGGAAGGGACGCAGATCTGGATCGTCGTCTACGACCCGGACGAGAACATCGATTGCGACGTGCGGGACAAGTTCTGGACCGACGTCAAGATCATGGATCCGAAGACGGGCGCGTACATCGTGTGGGTGAGCTACGAGGACGAGACCGGCGGCCCGGCGGGGCAACCGTACAGCGACCGCGACTACGTCCCGTACAAGGGCCACTACCCAGGGAACTCGGCGGGTTGGCTCGGCGCTGACTACATGGAAGAGACGGGCGCCGATACCGGATTGTTCGTCTCGAGCCGGCCGTTCCAGGTCGGAACGCGCGAGGACTACGCCGAACCGTGGCTGAGCACGCACGTCGTTGACGACTCGCTCGGCTACCTCGGGATCACCGGTCTGCCCTACGACTTCCAGTGGGGCCACTACGAGTACAGCGACCCGGATTTCGACCTTCCTGCGGCCGCGAACCTGTCGGCCGATGAGCGAGGTTGGTTCGGCCCGCGGCCGATGAGCGCTCCAACAGAGTGGCCGTTCAACTCGCCGGGCATCATGGGCCGGAATACGCTACCAGCGAATCTCCCGTCGTTTGTTCCCGCGGCGCCTGCCGGCTATCTGCTCGGCCGGTTCGAGAACATGGACACGCTCATTGGGATGGTCGTCGATCAGAACGATGAGACCGACGTCGCGACGGCGATGATGAAGATCATCGACACCGAGGCGACGATCACGTGGGACCAGGAGATCTACAAGGACGCGAACGGCGCGGCGACGATCACGGTCGTGGACGCGGACGAGAACCTGAACTGCAACAAGATCGAGTACGTGCCCGTGTTCATCCTCGTGAACCCCGGGTCGTGGAACCCAGCACGTCTGGGTTCTCCAAACAGCTTCTGCACGCTCCTGGCGACGGGCGGCGTCCGAGGCAGCGAAGGATGGGGCAACGAGCCCGGCGAACAGCAGGAGGCGACGATCGCCGACTGGCCGATCCGCTGGTACAACATCTACAACTCCGCGAACTCGCCAGAGTCGAGCTGGAACGGCTCCGATGACGGCCGGTACTACATCGAATATGAAGTGCCGACCTTTGATACAGTCAATAACGGCGGCGTGACGCCGGCTTCGTTCTACGCGCAGGAGACGGGCGTGAACACGGGCGTGTTCCAGCTCAATGTGAACTCGATCCTCGATGACCTCGGATTCAACAGCCTGCGGGTGCGTGACGTGCTCGTGGCGTACTACCTCGATCCGAACGACTTCGACGACTTCAAGCTGGACACGGCATACATCGAAGAGAGGATGCACTCGATCACGTCGTTCACCGACGCCTCGCGCCAGGACAAGGACGTCTACTGGATCGGCCGCGACCCCGTGTACGTCCAGGTCATCGACGCAAATGCGAACGTCGATCCGTGCTGCCCGGAGCAGGTCGTGGTGTTCATCTGCGACCCGCACCAGGAGGATGACGCCGAGTGGGTCATCCTCGACGAGACAAGCTCGAACTCGCCCGTGTTCTTCACGAACGCCGGCCTGGAGCTCGACCCGGTGTGGGACGCGTTGGGCATTGGCCTCCCCGGCGAGGACGGGTACGGCGGCTACCAGCTCGAGCTCGACAACTGGAAGCTCGAGGCGTTCAACGAGGACGACGTCTACGCTCGCTACAACGACGTGTACTACGTCGCGGACGAGGACGGCCTCGCTGGACTGGGCGACATCGACATCGGGACCGCGTTCCCGCCGGAGATCGAGCGCGTCCGGGTGGCGAACGACGTCTCGTTCGACCTCATGTCGATCGCGGACACGCAGGTGTACAACGGCCAGGCGGTCCAGATGTGGTTCCTCGACCGGCAGGGCAACCGGGTGAACGGCTACGTGAACTCGGACTGCGTGTTCATCGAAGTGGTCGATCCAGATCAGAACGAAGACATCCTGCGCCGCGAGCGCATCGACGGCTACTGGGACGGCGGGCAGAACTGGCCGTTCGGGCCGCTCGCGATCAACGGCTGGAACTGCGGTCCGATCGACCAGCGCGACCACCTGATCAACGTCTTGCTCGGCGACACCGACGCGTTCGAGTCTGCACCAACGCCTCCTGGGGACGCTGCCTACTCGGCGCCAAAGATCTACGTCTTGAACCCGCGCAGCGGCTTCTGGGCGGCGCTCGACTTGCTCGAGACCGGCGTCGCGACCGGCGACTTCGTGTCGGTCATCTGCGTCGATCTCGTGAGCGTGTACACGTGCGTGCCGACGCTCGGAGCGCTGCCGGGCGACACGATCGTGGCGTTCTACCAGGATCCGTCGAACCAC